>JAOZUK010000197.1 GCA_029938715.1 Bacteroidales bacterium
TCATCCACCCTGGCCGAAAACATGGCAGTAGGTTCGGAGGGAAGCTTTTTAGCGATATGGATAATCAGTTCATTCTCCTTTTTGGTGTCGATGATCTCCACCTTCTCCAGGTCATTCTCAATGACTCCCCGGTCGCCGATCTGTCCGCCACTCTCAGCATAGAAGGGAGTTAGGTTAAAGACCAGGTGGTAGAGTTCACGGTTTTTGGTGACTACCTTGCGGTAACGGGTGATCTTTACATCTGTGGAGAGCCAGTCGTATCCTATAAACTCTTCCACATCGTCGGCCTCAAGGATAACCCAGTCGCCCGATTCGGTCTCTGCAGCCTGCTTGGACCTGCTTTTCTGGGCGGCCATCTCCTGTTGAAACTCCTCCCTGTTCACGGTCATCTCCAGCTCCGAAAGAATCAGTTCGGTGAGATCCAGGGGAAATCCAAAGGTATCGTAGAGCTCAAATGCCACTTTCCCACTGATGATGGTACTCTTCTCCTTCTTTGCCTTATTGGTTAATTGGTCCAGCAAACGCATTCCGTTCTCAAGGGTGGAGAGGAACGATTGCTCCTCCTCCCTGATCACCTTTATAATAAGATCCTTCTGGGCATCCAGTTCGGGGAAGTTATGACCCATGGTACCCACCAGTGCCGGGACAAGGGAATGCATAAATGGCTCTTTCTGATCCAGGTAGGTGTATCCATATCGAACGGCCCTTCTGAGGATCCGGCGGATTACATATCCGGCCTTGTTGTTGGAAGGCAACTGTCCGTCTGCAATGGAGAAGGAGATGGCCCGCAGGTGGTCGGCCACCACCCGCATGGCCACATCGGTGGAGAAATCGGATCCATATTGGATACTCGATAGTTTGGCAATCTCCTGGATAATGGGTTGGAACAGGTCTGTGTCGTAGTTGGATTTCTTTTCCTGAACGGCCATACAGAGGCGTTCAAATCCCATTCCGGTATCCACATGTTTGTCGGGGAGGTTCTCGAGCTCTCCGCTGGCTTTGCGGTTGAACTGTATAAATACAAGGTTCCAGATCTCAATAACCTGGGGATGATCGCGGTTGACCAGATCGGCGCCTGGGACCTTATTGCGGTCGGCCTTATCCCTCAGATCCAGGTGGATCTCGGAACAGGGTCCGCAGGGTCCCGTTTCGCCCATCTCCCAAAAGTTATCTTTTTTGTTTCCATCCAGAATGCGATAGGGAGGAAGCAGCTCTTTCCAGTATCCCATGGCCTCTTCATCTCTCTCTACTCCGTCGGAGGGATCTCCCTCGAAAACGGTGGCATAGATCCGGTCCGGATCCAGTTTCAGCTGTTTGGTAAGGAATTCCCAGGCCCAGTTGATGGCCTCTTTCTTAAAATAGTCCCCAAAGGACCAGTTCCCCAGCATCTCGAACATGGTGTGGTGGTAAGTGTCGTGGCCCACCTCCTCCAGGTCGTTGTGTTTTCCGGTTACTCTTAGACACTTTTGAGTGTCGGTAGCGCGGGGATGGGCTGCCTTTCTGTTACCAAGGAAATAGTCCTTGAACTGATTCATACCCGCATTGGTAAACATAAGGGTGGGATCGTTTTTTAAAACCATTGGTGCAGAGGGAAGAATCTGATGTTGTTTCTCCTTAAAAAACTCCAGAAATGATTGCCGAATTTCCTGTGATGTCATGGGTTGTATGGATGTTTGAATGCAAGATAAATGTAACCTGAGGCAGTAAATTACGTAAAGTAAGCCTACGAGGTGCAAAAATAATTTAATTGATTAATATTTGCGAGATTAAGCCTCGTTTTTTATTTTTAGCCCCATTGGAAATGAACATGTTTGGACGGAAATATTACCTGAACCCAGAAACTCTTCAGTATGAGAGGGTTAAGATGACTAAGCGTCAGCTTACCCGTTTCTCGGTGGTATGTGCAGTTGGATTAATGGTTCTGGCTGTTTTATTTAGACATGGATTTGAGCGATACTATCCCACTCCTCGCCAGGTTATGTATGAAAGGGAAAACACGACCCTTCGTTCCGAGTATACATCCCTGAATACCGAGCTACAGGAGGTTGAGGCACAGCTGTCTGAACTCAGAAACAGGGACGATCGGTTTTATCGCTCCATTCTTAGTCTTGAACCTGTTCCCTCTTCAATCAGAGACGCGGGTACTGGTGGTTCGGAACGCAATTCTCATCTCAGGAGCCTTCGTGGTGAACCAGGCATTGTGATGAGTGTATCGCAACGGATCGAGAACATATCCAATAAGATGGATATTCAGTCTACCAGTCTGGTGGCTGTTTATAAAGAAGCCATAAACAATCAGCAGTTTCTGGCCTGCCGACCCTCCATCCATCCCATCTCCCCGGCCGATCCAACCTGGCTTGCGTCAAGCTACGGGTACAGGAAGGATCCATTTACTCACAGAAGGACTGCGCATCATGGCATCGACATCGCTGGTCCCTATGGCCTGGATATCCATGCCACCGGCGACGGTACCGTAATCACTGCCAGAATGAGCAGGTATGGTTATGGTAGAGAGGTTAGGGTAGATCACGGTTTTGGATTCATCACTATCTACGGCCACATGCAGGATATCGATGTAAAAGTGGGTCAGAAAGTGAAGCGGGGTGAAGTGGTTGGAACCCTGGGGAATACAGGGCGATCCACTGGTCCACACCTTCACTACGAAATTCGAAAGAACGGCCATACGGTCAATCCCATCTATTTCTTCTTCGAAAACCTTACGGCTAAGGAGTATACCATACTGGCTTCCCGTGTGAATCAAAGTGATGCCCCATACGAGCCAGTGGCAATGAGCCAGAAATAAGTTTGCGAATGGCCCGGTCGCAATTCAAATTCAATCCAGAAGATCTTAACTACGATAAACTTGATGACAGCCTGAGTGCACGCATCTGGCGCATTGTGATCTATGTGGCAGCCATTGTGGTCATTGCTGTTCTGCTTAATGTGATCTATTCCCTCTTCTTTGATACTCCCCGTGAGCGCCAGATCAGACGTGAGAATGAGCTTTTGCTGGACCAGTATGAAACCTTAAGTGAACGGAAGGCGATCGTGGATACGGTGATGCAGGAGGTAAAACGAATCGACAAGGACATCTACAGGGTGATTTTCGATGCCGAGCCGGTGTCACAGGGAGCCGATGAAGACATTGCAACTACCTATAAAACCCTTCTTAAAACTGCTGATGAGGAGATCGTTAAGGTCACTGCCAACAGGCTGAATTCCATGATCAATCGGAACGACCAGACTGCTTCCATGTACGATGTTCTGTGGATAAAGGGCGAAAACAGGGCCGAAATGCTTCCTGCTATACCAGCCATACAGCCCATTGAGAACAAGGATTTGACTTTGATTGCTTCGGGATACGGTTACCGCATTCACCCCATCTATAAAATAAGAAAGATGCATACGGGGATCGATTTCTCGGCTCCGGTGGGTACCCCCATCTATGCCACAGGTGATGGAGTGGTGGAGTCGGTTACCCGCTCTGGACGGGGATTGGGAAACCGGATTGTGATCGACCATGGGTATGGGTACAAAACGCTTTATGCCTGCATGGATGAAATCGGTGTTCGTCGGGGACGGAGTGTGAAGCGCGGTGATGTGATTGGAACGGTGGGTGACAGTGGCTTGAGTGTGGCTCCCCACCTGCATTATGAAGTGCTCCTGAATGGCGAACCAGTCAATCCCATCAACTATTTCTTCCTGGAATTAACTCCCAGAGATTACGACCGGCTGATCTTAATCTCCAAAATGTCGGGCCAATCTTTCGACTAACTACACTTTCTGTATTCTTAGATTCAATATCTTTTACAATGAGATTTTCATAATTGCGAATCTAGCGTTATATTGCACCCTGTATGGAGAGATTTCGTTTTAATCCCGAAACCCTGTCTTACCAAAGAGTAGAACTAACCGGCCGGCATAAGTTGTTCCGGTTTATTGCGTTTATGGGGTTGACTCTCTCCATCGCTACGGGAATTATGGTGCTTCGGGACAGATATTTGCAATCGCCCCGGTCAGAGACCATGGTGGCACAACAGCAGCAAATTACCTATGAACTGCATCTTATGAACCGGGATATCCTGCAGTATGAGAGTCAGTTAAAGCAGGTAGCCTTTAATGATGATCACATTTACAGAGTCTATTTTGAAGTGGAACCCTGGTCACCTTCCATGCGACATGCCGGAGTGGGTGGGGATAACAATTTTGTCTGGCTCAATCAGCACAAGTATGCTGATCTGCTTAAAGAGACCTACAGGAATGTGGGGCAGATCGAGCGAAAACTGGTGATGCAGTCCACCTCTTTCGATGAGGTGATAGCCCTGGCATGGAACAAGGAGGAGCGCATAGCTGCAAGGCCGGCTATCCAGCCGGTAAGCATGAAGGATCTGACCCGCTTTGGTTCCTCCTTTGGCACCAGGTACCATCCCATCCTGAAGGTGGTAAGGCGACACGAAGGGATCGATCTGACAGCACCCAGAGGTACCCCAATTTATGCCACCGCCGATGGAAAGGTATTGCAGGCAGGTTTCAGAGCAGGTGGTTTTGGAAAGAAAATATTGATCGACCATGGGTTTGGATACCGCACTCTGTACGGACACTGCGATCGGGTGCTTGTGACACCAGGTCAAATGGTAAAACGGGGAGAGGTCATAGGCAAGGTGGGAAGCACCGGTCTCTCCAAATCGCCCCATCTGCATTACGAGGTCCATGTGAATGGTCGTCCGGTGGATCCGGTAAACTATTATGCAAGCGACCTCTCGGATGCGGAGTATGACCGGATGATTGGCCTGTTATCGGAGGCCGATCCCTCATTTGATATTAACTGATCCAAAGGAGAATGCAAAGGAGGCTGGTGGGGCTTGGATGGGTGTGGTTGTTTTCACTCTCACTATTTATCCAGGATCTTCCTGGTCAGTCTAAGCATCCATCCCTGATCAACCAACCCCACATTCCTGAACTTATACCCGGTGTTCTGGCTGGTTTAAACCTGCCTGCATTGCCAATTCCGGCTCCCGATACCCTTATTATCATTGGGACCGGCGATATTATGCTGGGCACCAACTATCCTTCGTGTACCTATCTTCCTCCCGATGCCGATTGTTCTCCCCTGCTTAGCCCCGTGCTTCATGAGTTACAGTCGGGCAATCTGCTCTTTGGAAACCTGGAAGGAGGATTCTGTTCTGTGGGAGGGACCCCCAAAAAGTGTAAGGATACCACCAAGTGCTATGTATTCAGGATGCCCGACCATTTTGCCTCCTGCCTTGTGGAGGCCGGATATGATCTATTAAGCGTAGCCAACAACCATGTAAATGATTTTGGCGAAGAGGGAAGGGCCTCTACCGCGCATATCCTGGATTCCCTCGGATTCGCCTATGCCGGATTTATCACCCATCCCTGGACCACCTTTGAAAAGGATGGAATCACCTATGGTTTTGCTGCATTTGCGCCCAATAAGGGCACCATGGACCTGAAGAACTATGCCCGGGCTGCTCAGATCACCAGGATGCTGGATTCCATAGCAGATGTGGTGATTATCTCTTTTCACGGAGGAGGGGAGGGGAAGGATCATCAGCATGTGGTTCGCGGCGATGAGGAGTACCTGGGGTACAACCGGGGAAGTGTCTACCGTTTTGCCCACGATGTGGTGGATGCCGGGGCCGATGTGGTATTCGGGCATGGTCCGCATGTGATCCGTGCCATGGAGCTCTATAAGGACCGACTGATCTGCTACAGCCTCGGTAACTTTGCCACCTACAAGAGGTTCAACTTAAGGGGACCCAACGGAATTGCACCCATCGTAAAGGTATATATCTCCAAAAAAGGAGAATTTCTTTCGGGCCAGGTGGTGCCTGTTTATCAACCCGGGGAGGGAGGCCCCAGGATCGATCCTTCGGGAAGGGCCATCGCCAAACTGATTGAACTGACTGAAGTGGACTTTCCCGACCAGGAATTGATCATTGCTCCCGACGGCTCCTTGAGGATTGCTGCCGACGGCTCCTTAAATAAGAAGTGAACGATATTGATTTCTACCTGAGAAATTGTTAAATTGGATCTTTAATATTCGAAAAAATAGTCCGGTATGCCTTATAAGGAGACAAAGGTTGAAAAGCTCTACTATCCAATCGGTGAGGTAGCAGAAATGTTTAATGTAAATACTTCGCTTATCAGGTTCTGGGAAAAGGAGTTTGATATTATCAAACCCAAAAAGAACAAGAAAGGGAACCGGCTCTTTACACAGAAAGACATCGATAACTTTCACATCATCTATCACCTGGTCAAAGAGAACGGGATGACTCTGAAAGGGGCCCGGAAGAAGATGAAAGAGAACAAGGAGGATACCGAGCATAACTTTGAGATTATCAAATCGCTGGAGAACATCAAAGGGATGCTTATTGACCTGGTTTCGTGATACAGCAGCTTGCTACATGATAAAATTAAGAGATATTACCGGCTATCTGGAGGGGCTGGCCCCGCTTTCCTACCAGGAATCTTACGACAATTCCGGACTGCAGGTGGGAGATCGGGAGATGGAGGTCACCGGCATTCTGATTACCCTCGATGTAACCGAAGAGGTTCTTTTGGAGGCCGGGAAGCTTGATTTCAACCTGGTGGTTTCACACCACCCGGTAATTTTCGGAGGAATCAAATCCCTTACCGGGAAAAGCGCAGCAGAACGAATCATTACCCTGGCCATTAAAAAGGAGATTGCCATCTACAGTGGACATACCAATTTTGATGCCATCTGGGGAGGGGTGAATACGGCCATGGCCAACCGCCTTGGATTGATCAATCAGCGCATCCTTGATCCTGCTAAAGGTCAGTTAAAGAAGGTGGTGGTTTTTGTGCCCCATGACCACCTGGAATCGGTAAGAAGCGCTATGTTTAAAGCGGGGGCGGGACAAATAGGGGCATACGACAGCTGTAGTTTTAACCTGGAAGGGAAGGGTACGTTCAGGGGAGGAGAAGGAACCGATCCCTATGTGGGCGAAACGGGTGAGATGCACCAGGAGCCCGAAACCCGTGTGGAGACCATTGTTCCGGCACCACTGGTGGGTAAGGTGGTGAGAGCCATGGAGAGGGCCCACCCCTATGAGGAGGTAGCCTATGATATATACCCCCTGGAGAATAGCTATCCCATGGGGGGCATGGGCATGGTTGGTGAGCTTGAGGATCCAGTGGACGAGGAGGTTTTTATGAGTTTTCTGAAGGACCGTTTTGGGGTGAGTGTGATTCGCCACTCGGCCCTGCTGGGTAAACCGGTGAAAAAGGTGGCTCTCTGTGGAGGTGCCGGCAGTTTTTTACTGGGCCGGGCAAAGTCCTCCGGAGCCGATATTTTTGTAACGGGCGACTTCAAATACCACCAGTTTTTCGATGCCGATGGAAAAATTGTGGTGATGGATATGGGGCATTTTGAAAGTGAGCAATTTACGAGGGAACTTTTTTATGATCTACTTAAGAAAAAATTCCCTAAATTTGCAGTCCGTTTAGCGGAAACAGTCACAAATCCAATT
>JAOZUK010000198.1 GCA_029938715.1 Bacteroidales bacterium
GGCTGTCCAAAGTTATAGCGTAAGCTGATATACAGACTTCTTCCTATACCATCTACTCCAGAGCCGTGGGTTCTATAGGCTTCATTAAAAATATTGAGGAGACCTGTATTGATTTGCAGTCCGGCAATCCGATAACTGAAACGGCAATTGAACAGGCTCCAAGCAGGGGTTCCACCCTCCGGAATTCGGGAGTCGTCCATATCGCCTGAGCTCAGGCGGTCCTGTTTTCCGGCAAACTGCCATTCGGTAATAACCTCCAAATTCTTGATCATGCTCCAATGCAGCCCAACCAGACCGGTTAACGGGGGGATCCTGCGAAGGGGTTCATTATTGGTCACATTTTGCCCGTAAGTGTATACCAGATAACTGTTGATTGTAAGAAACCTCAATGGTCTAATCTGCAATTCACCCTCTATCCCTTTTAGAAATGCTTCCCCTACATTTTCCCGGGTATATACCTTCACGCCATCAATGGAATCCTGACCCAGAAAGGTCGTTTTTACATTGGTTATCAGGTTAGTAAGATTGTTGTGATAGAGGTGCAGCGCCCCACTGATATACTTTTGGTTTGTTTTTATTCCCAACTCTTTGTTCCACGATTTTTCCGGGTCGAGATCAATATTGGGGATCTCATATCTGAAATCGGCAATCCCAAAGCTGGAGACGTCATTGATGTTTGGTGCCCTGAATGCGCTATTGAACCGGAGGGAGATCTCCGTATTTCGGAATATCCGGTAGGACGCGCCAATGGTTCCAACCAGGGCAGATGGATTTAACGAAAGATCGCTGAACAGTTCATCCGTCAGTCGAAGAAGGAAATAGTTGTACCTGATCCCCCCGTTCAGTTCAAATTTCTTGATTTTGAGGGTGTGAAGAGAGAAAACGGAAAGATTGCTGATGCTTGATTTTTCGGGGTAGAGACCCCTCAGGGTGGAGTCCTTACCGGAGGTCAGGTTGGTTTTCAACGCACTACTCGACACCTGGTCGTAGTAAGTCTCAAAACCTGTAACACCCTCCCAGTTCTTGCCGAGCTCTGTCATGGCTTCAAACGTAAATCCATAGGAGCGATCCCGGTCATGTTCCGTAAAAAAATCTTCACTACCGTTTTTCTGTTTTTTTCTGGTTTCATCCGATTGATGCATTGAAACCGTAGACCTGAAACCGCTAATAACGGAATTATCCCGTTCAAGCTCATGGCGCAAATAGATCAGGTCTCTTTGTTGTGGATCAAATGAATAGGTACTGTACTCACCTGTAATTAGTTTGTGATAGAGCTGTACGTCATTTTGCTTATGATGCTGCCATGCAAAACTAAGGGTTTGGGAAGAATTCAGTTTGTACCTGGCCTTCAGATCGGTTGAGTATTCATCATAACTTGTATAATCCAACTCATCCAGGCCCTCTCCCGCCACAATGTTTCCGAAGTTTTTCCGGGTTATTCCAGCCAACAGGGCGAATTTTTTAGAGGATAGTTGGAGTTCGGCCCGACCACTCTTTTCCATGTTATGGTTCAACCATTTGGCATAGAGGTTTCCTTTTACCAGGAGCTCATTGTCGGAGAACTGGGGCTCTTTGGACCGTAGGTAAATGGTCCCGCCGATGGCATCAGTTCCGTATTCCACTGACCCGGGTCCGCGTAGTACTTCGATCTGATCGATCATCAAAGGATCAACCGTATTCAGGTACTGGTTGGGACCCGATCGGAATATGGCATTGTTCAGGCGAACACCATCGATCATGATCAGGGTATGGTAACCTGTCAATCCTCTCACAAATGGAGAGCCCCCGCCATGATTTGTCTTCTGCATAAACACGCCGGGCATGGCCGACAATGCCTCGGGCATACTCATGGGGGATAGTAATTCCAGATCACGGATATTCAGAACAGATATGGCCTCCGGCCTGTCAGATAATGAAGTTTCAAACCTCTTACCCACAATAACAATGTCTTCCAGGTGAATAGTGTCTGAATATGGTTCACCCGTCTGAGAAAAGCATTTAGTCGAGATCAGGAGAATAATACCTGATAGTAGGATTAAGAATGCACTCCTGGTGTTTATGGTACGATGCATTATACAGTGTATTGACAGATACCTGGTTTAAGCGGGAAAGCTCCGAAGATACAAGATTTGAGTCAATTTCCTGATTATCGGGGAGAGGTCCCACGAAGAGTACTCCCTGTTTCCTACTAACTATTCAATTGCATGAACAAAACCATCGGCAGCCAACACATATACCTTTTTTCGATATATACATAGGGTGGATTCCTCAACTCTATGACCGAGTTTTACTATCCAATGTGGTTTTCCTGTTTTTTGATCAAGGCAATAGAAGAAAGGGGTATTGCCCGAAGCGATGTATACCCGACCGCTGGCCAGAGCAGGAGCTGATAAACCTCCTCCGTCAGGGAAAGTCCAGTGGATTTTACCTGTTTCCGGATCAACACAAAACACTTTACTTGACAAGGGTACCCCGCGATGGCCAATGCCGACACGAGCGGTAAAAAAAGCCATCCCATCAACAAAAGCCGGACTGGCATTAAAGTTTGAAAAGACTCCTTTTTCTTCTTCATTTTCATTTCCATTGCTCAAGAGCTCACCGCTTTTAGCATCAAAACACATGAAAATATTCGCATGGTGTGGCAAATATATTTTGCCATTTTCGGCAATTAAGGTACCTGAATCGAGACCTATCCCATTTTCTTTCCAAACAATTTCGCCGGTTTTCTTATGGAATGCATATAGAGCTTGGCTCCACGAACCAAAATAAACCAGGTCACCATCAATTGCAGGTTCGGCCGGGACGGACTTGGCGGCAGGATACATCCAAACCATTTGACCAGTTTCGCCATCTAAACAAACTGCATATCCACTAACCGTAGGTATATAGACCATACCATCATCTACCGAAGCTGAGCCCCAAACCCATCCTCCGGGGACGGTTTGTTTCCAAACCAATTCACCTGTCAAGGCATCCAGACAATAAAAAAAGCGTTCGCCTCCCTGTTGACCGGCATACACCTTTCCGTTTGCAATGGCAGCTCCCACGGAGATTGCTCCTCCCATTTCAAATTTCCAGTTTTCTTCTCCTGTATCAGCATTCACGGAGTATAAAAATCCACTTGGCGTTCCGAAAACCAGGTTCCCACCTGCTGCGGTAGGCTTACTCTGGTAAAAGGTGCCACCTGATAACTGGTCGGTAAATACACGCTCCCCCTGTATATTGGTAAAGGCACATAAGATACTCTTCTCCCAGATTTTATTACCTTGATTATTAAAACAATAGAGCATTAAATTACTGTCAGTAATCAATAATTCATCACCATTACCCACTAAATCAGCATAAATGGCATGGGCACTTATTTTTTTATCCCACTGAATTTTTCCTTGATGGTTTATATTGTAAAGCCGACCACCAATGGTAGCAAAATGGATGTTTGTTTCATCAACAACCGGGCTTGAACGAATCCAGTCATCGGCATCAACCTGCCAGATCAAATGTCCGGTTGCTGCATCGAGACAATAGAGGTGTTTATCCGCTCCGCCAACATACAATAGGTTATTATGTAAAACAGGTGTTGTAAACTGCTTGCGTGCTCCTTTCTCAGGCTTTTGCACCTTAAACTCCCACTCTATGTTGCCATCTGATTCGTTCAGGCAATAGACACTTCCGCTGTTTGCTCCGAAATAGACTTTTCCGGTTTCGACCGCTACAGCTGTATTTACAGATCCTCTTGCTTTAAACTTCCAGGCAATGCGTTTATCACCCTGTCCACCTGCCAGGTTCAGGGCATACACATAGCCTTCCATTGTGCCCTGAAACACTTTATCGCCTGATATAACAGGCTCTGCCAGGGCATCAATATCTCCCACATTAAAATCCCAGCGTTTATTTATGTTCTGAGCATCGGCACAAACCAATCTGTTTAAATTCTGGCATACAGCAGGATATGCATAAATATCATGTACGCCAAATGGATAGACCACAACATCTTCAGTTCCTGTCACAGCAGCATTACGCGTGCGATAATCAATGTGCCCGGCATAGCGGCGTGCTTCAGTTTCCCCTGTTTCTTTATTCAGGTATACCAGGTTACGTGCCTGTCCTTTATTGCCACCATGTGAGTTAATTTCTCGCAACACTACCTGATCTCTGATCAGCAGGGGCGTTGAAGCTATTCCCGGGTATTTGTAAATGCCAAACAGGGGATGGTTCTGTGACGATTTCCAAATCTCGCTTCCCGTTTTTAAATCAAGACAAAATGAGGTTACACGCATACCCGGAGATGCAACATATACTTTATCTCCTTCAATTACAGGTCGTGCGTACCATCCCAGGCCTACAGGAAATTTCCATTTCTCACGTCCATAACTTGGTCCCGGAGCCGCTGTGGCACCATTGTTATGTTTGTTGGCCTGAAACATCGACCACTCAGCAGAATAATCTCCGCCTTTTACTTCTGTTTCACTTTCAAAAGCAGTAAACAAAGGCCCCTTTTCAAGCAACTCCTTTTGAATCTTCTCCATCTGCTCAAAACCTTCATCAACGGTTTTACACATTTGTTTAACAGCCTCCTGATATTTGCTACCTTTTAGATTATTTACTTCAGGTTCCAGTTCATAATACCTGGAATCCAAATCAAAAAACGAGCGTGTATCGGCACCCTGTTGCTGCAATGCACCCATCCACATGTAAAGCATTAAGACACGCTCTCTAAAATTTGCTTCGGTGGTTTTTTGTTCCTTAACCTCAACCCTTACCTTATCAATATCAGCATCACCACACTTGTATTCCTGAGCTGAAAGGCTCAAAGTGTTAATCAATATCGATACCACTAACAATAACCAACAGTTTTTATTCATCTCAAAGTAATATTATTTAGTTAATGGTACAGGCTTAGCAACATACCCGGCTGGTCGGGAGCCAGGCGTAACCCCATTCTCATTGCCTATCCAATTTTTTGCGATTTTCTCAAAAACCTGCATTTTATTAACAGTGTCAGGCTGTAACGATGAAAGCTCATTCTCTTCACTGATATCAGCTGCCAGATTGAACAGCCTTAAATCGACCTCTCTCGTCTCCAGGTTCCACATATTCTTTTGATTACTAAGTGGTAGATATATTTTCCAATCAGGTGTTCTAACAGCCTGCAATTGATCCAGTTGATAATAGGCAAAAAAGGCATGTGGGGTAATTGCTTTTCCAGGGTCAGTAAATAAATTCCAAATATCCTGGCCGTCAATAATTACATCGGGAAGCTTACAGCCGGTTAACTTCCCAAATGTTGGATAAAAATCCATCATGGTTGCCAGCTGCCGGCACTTTTTACCTTCTGGAATCTTTCCGGGCCAGCTGATTATCATTGGAACACGCATTCCGCCTTCTTCAACAGTTCCCTTATATCCTTTTAAGGGTGCATTTGAACGCTCATCTGGCTTTGGGGGCGCTCCATTGTCAGAAGTAAAAACCACAATTGTATTGTCTTTGAGATTTAACCTTTCAAGGGTTTCGAGTACTTTCTGAACCGACCAGTCTATTTCTTCAATAACATCCCCTAAAAGTCCGTTTTTTGATTTTCCCCTGAATTCGGGACTTGCATAAAGAGGGCTGTGTGGCATGGTATGGGACAACATCACAAAGAAAGGACCCTCTTTATGCTCCTCTATAAACCGAATGGTCTCATAAGTATATCGCTTTGTAATTGTCTCTTGTTGGACAGGAGATTCAATTACCGTTTCGTTTCGGAGTAAAGGTATCTCCGGGTGTTCGTATATTTTCCGCTGTTTGCGAATAGTAGATCCAGGTCCAGTATCATTGCTGTAAGGAATTCCAAAAAAATAGTCAAAACCTTGCCTGGTTGGCAAAAATTCTTTTTGATCTCCGAGATGCCATTTACCGATTAAAGCTGTTTTATAATCTTTTTGCTTTAGAAGTTCTGCAATGGTTACCTCTTTGGGGTTTAGCCCCATTTCATCAACAGGAAAGCAAACACATTCACCGCGAAAGTTCATATCCATTCCTATTCTTATGGGATAACAACCTGTCATAAATGCCGCTCTGGATGGGGTACATAAACCACTGGCGGCATAAAAATCTGTAAACATTACGCCTTTATCGGCTAATTGGTCAATTACAGGCGTTCTGTTTAACTGATTGCCGTAACAGCCCAGATCACCATAACCCAGATCGTCGCAAAGAATAAATACAATATTGGGGAGTTTTTCCCCCGAATACCCCTTCTGGATTGTCACAAATGAGAGACAAAGGACTAAAAGACTTGGTAATACATTTTTCAATATCATGATCTTGTTTAACTAAAAATCAAATTTGATTTTTTTGAGACAATTTTTATCCTGGCAATAAGACAGAAGCTATTTAATCATTTCGGGAACTACTATAAACCATTCAATAAACGTGTGGTGTTCCTGCCGTTTGAATTTACTTTTTTTTTTGGCATATTCACACTCTTGCAGGAATACCCCAATTTTCTTAATTTTATAAATAAGATGGGTGGTTTGCTAATATGGGCGAAAATTGCGCTTAACTATTATTATTGATTTTTAAAACAATAAATAGTAATGACACTTCTGTTGTTTTATTTATTTCTTGCCTTATTTGTTTCATTCCTGTGTTCGGTAATGGAGTCTGTTTTACTTTCAACACCTTTATCATTCCTATATGTTAAAGAAGAAAATGGTCATAAATCAGCTAAAACTTTTATTAAATTAAAGAATCAAATAGCCAGACCATTATCAGCAATACTTTCTTTAAATACAATTGCTCATACTATAGGTGCAGCTGGAGTTGGGGCGCAAGCAACAAAAATGTTTGGCGAGATATATTTTGGTATTATTTCCGCCATCCTTACACTTTTGATATTAATTTTTTCTGAAATAATCCCCAAGACGATTGGCGCGAGGTATTGGAGAAGATTGGCTATGGTTTCAGGAATTATTATCAATACTATGGTAATAATTACCCTTCCTCTAGTGATAATGACGGGTTACATAACAAATCTGTTTTCCAGAAATAAAGATGAGTTTTCCGTGAGTAGAGAAGAGATATCTGCCATGGCCAATATTGGAACCAAGGAAGGGGTTTTTGAAGAAAAAGAGAATAAAATAATTCAAAATTTAATTCGGCTAAAAAATGTGAAAGTGGCAGAAATAATGACGCCCAGAGTGGTTGTAACGGTAGCTGATGAGAATATGTCATTGGAAGAATTTCTTAGAAATAAGGAGTTTCTTCATTATTCACGAATTCCAGTATATTCAAAAAACAGTGAAAACATTACAGGATATATTTTTCGTCAAAACGTATTTGAAAAACTTGCTGAAAAAGAAACTAATCTGAAACTTCGAGATATTTGCAGAGAAATCGTAGTTGTTCATGAACTACAAACGCTGTTAAACTTATGGGAAATTTTACTTGAAAAAAAAGAACATATTGCGCTAATTGTAGACGAGTATGGTGGATTGAGTGGAATAGTAACTATGGAAGATA
>JAOZUK010000536.1 GCA_029938715.1 Bacteroidales bacterium
TAACATGGCGAAGCCATCTGTAACTAATCACCCCAAACTGTCTAGCGAAGCTAGACGATTCCCGCAAATCCCATAAAGGCAAGAGCCATCAGACCTGCTACTATAAATGCGATGGGTACACCTTTTAGGCGAGAGGGTACATTAAGCAGATCCAACTGTTCACGGATTCCTGAAAAGGTAATCAGAGCCAGGCCAAAACCCAATGCATTCCCAATGGCATAAACCGTACTTTCCAGCAGATTAAAATCCTTTTGAACCGCCAGGACCGCCACACCCAGAACAGCACAGTTAGTGGTAATCAGTGGCAGAAAGATTCCCAGCGCCTGGTATAGCGGAGGACTGATCTTTTTCAGGATGATCTCCACCAATTGGACCAGGGAGGCGATGACCAGGATAAAGGTGATGGTCCGCATGTAGACTATATCCAGAGGAACCAGTACCGAATAGTAGATGAGGTAGGTGACCAGGGTGGCAATGACCATAACAAAAGTAACTGCACCGGTCATCCCGATGGCGGTCTCTACCTTACTGGAGACGCCGATAAATGGGCAGACTCCCAGGAACTGGTTCAGTACGATATTGCTGACAAATACAGCGGCTATAATGATTAAAATATATTCCATGGTCAGCTGGTTTTTTCTTTGATCATGTTGGCTAATACAATCAGGTATCCCAGGGCAATAAATGCACCAGGAGGCAGGATAAACAGTAGCAATCCGTCACCACTAATAAGTTTCATTCCAAAGAAAGCACCGCTTCCCAGCAGCTCCCTCACGGCCCCAAGTACCGTAAGTGCCATGGTAAAACCGAGTCCCATACCGGCCCCATCCACCAGGGAGGACCATATGGTGTTTTTAGAGGCAAAGGCTTCTGCTCTTCCCAGTACCAGGCAGTTCACCACAATCAGTGGTATAAAAAGGCCCAGCGCATCGAAAAGAGAGGGAACGTATCCCTTCATAACCAGTTCCACCACGGTTACAAATGTGGCAATGATCACAATAAATGCAGGTATCCTTACCTTATCGGGGATCACATTTTTCACAAGTGAAACCACCAGGTTGGACATGACCAATACAAATGTGGTGGCCAATCCCATCCCAAGGCCGTTGATGGCCGTGGTGGTCACCCCCAGTGTAGGACACAATCCAAGGAACAGTGCAAAGACTGCGTTCTCCTTGATAAATCCTTTGCTAAAATTCTTCCACTGATTCATAATTAAGTATAAAGTGTAAAGTATAAAGTCAAAAGTTATTTTAGTTGAGAAAGCGCATCGTACGCTCTTTGTACTGCTTCGCAATAAGCTCTGGAGCTGATGGTGGAGGCGGTGATGGCATCCACATCTCCCCGGTCCTTCATGACTGCCAGGTTGAAATTGTCGGGGTGTTGTCCCATAAACTGCACGCTGAAATCTGATTTACCCTTCTCCATCTTGTCGCCCAGTCCGGGAGTCTCCGCATGCTTAATCACAGCGATATCGATAATGGTACCATCGGGGGCAAAACCCACCATAAGCTTAAATTCACCACTGAAGCCATTGTTGGTAAAGGTTTCCACTGCAGTACCCAGCACCTCATCGCCTTTTTTTGCCGTGTAAAAGTAGAGTTCACCTCCTTCCACAGTTACCGTATCTGGCTTCTCCGACGGTACGTTGTCAAAACCAGGAACCACCAACAGGATGGCTTCATTTTTCTTTTTCAGTTCGGCCAGCCGGATGGGTTCTTTGGTCAGCTCATAGACCGATCCCAATAGTGCAGCTGACACCAGGGTTACCACAAAAAGTGTGGCTACCATGCTCACGAAAGTGGATTCTTTTTTAGCCACGGGACACCTCCTTTCCAAATCGTTTGGGTTTTACAAATTTGTTGATCAGCGGAGTAAATCCATTGAAGATAAGGATGGCAAATTGCACACCTTCGGGGTAGGCGCCGAAAACCCGGATCAATACGGTTACTATACCGATTCCGATTCCATAGATGATCATGCCTTTTGGGGTCATGGGTGAGGTGACGTAATCGGTGGCCATATAGATAGCGCCAAGCATGAGTCCCCCGGTAAGCAGGTGGAACAGAGGATCGGCAAAGCGATCGGGATT
>JAOZUK010000537.1 GCA_029938715.1 Bacteroidales bacterium
TCACTTCCCACGGACCGGTTGCTTTATCAGATACAAACCAGACAGCATCATCAACGCAATAATATTTGTTGGTGATCAGTAATACAGATTTCTCAGTGTTTACTGCGTAAGAGATATCGGTTCCTTCAATTTTTTCAAATTCGGGATCTCCATCGTACGATACTTCCAGTTCTGCCTCCTTTCTGTTAACGGTGGCTGTTTGAGGAATACTCTGTTCAAGAATTGCATCCTGAGCTTCAGGAGTGTCAGGAACACTAACCCTTACAGAAGACATTTCCGAACCTTCAGGAATTTTCGCAAAATCTTCAGGCAGATCATCAGGCTCGGCAAATTGCCAATCGCCATCCTTCAGGGTATTTGAATGATACCAGCGTCCCGCGATCAACACATAATGCTGTTGTGAATTAATATCCATGATGATATCATCTTCCGTGTTGGAGGCAAATAATAATGTAGTGCCTTCAATGGAAGCGTAGTCCGGTTCACCATCCGTTGAAATTAATTCAGACGGCTTGGTTGCCACAATTACATCAGGAGCTTCAGTGATGGACAGGGCCAGTGAGTCAAGCTCCTCTCCACTACGGGATTCTTCAGCAAATTTTACAATCTTGGATGGAACCTTTTCCGTCTCCGTCCATCCTTTTGTAATCTCTTCCGACACATACCAGAATTTTCCGTCCCTAATATAATAATTCTCTTTTTGGGGATCCTTAACGATAAAAAAAGGCGTATTAAAGACATACTCTAATTTAGATTCTTCATGGGTTTTAAGCCTTGGATCACCATCAATACTTATCAAAACAGCAGGAGATGTCCGGAAATATATTTCCGGAGGATCATTATTGAGATTCACAGAAAGACTCTTTCTCTCTTCAATTTCACTCATTCCGGCCAACAAACGATCGAGAGACATTTCAAGATTCCACGATTCTACATTTTTGATGAGAAGGGCCGTGAATTTATCAACCATATCTTTATCATCAAGATCAGGGAAATGGACCCTGGGCACATCCATGTTTTCCAAAACAACCGTACGTTTCTCCAGATCAGTTGACATACGGGATTTAAACCAGACAGCACCAAAGAGCAGGTTACCATCATGGACCTGGACAGATACAGCCATACGACCTTCCAGAATGTTGGATTCATACGATTCCAGCTGCGGTTGATACAGTGTCAGAGTTACCCTCTCCTCAACTATCTCTCTTGGCCAGGATAAAATAATTTCCTCATCCTGGGCTGTAAGGCCGGTTACTGAACAACATATGATTAGAATTGAGATTATAAGTTTGCTCGTCATATTACGCTATTTTATATTGATTAAGGATCCCACAGAACAGTTGGTACTGGATATTTCCATTGAGATGTTCATAAAGTCTGCGAACATCCCTCAATAAAGCTGACATTATCAAGTATTACTTACCTGAGCCCCATCTTTTATAATACACTACTAATCAAGAAAGTAGCGGCAAAGGCAATAATAGCATACAATTCTGGAAATACAGCTAATATCATTGTTTTACCAAAAACATCATGACCACCAGCGATTGCATTGATACCGTTGGCACAAATTTTACCTTGTTGAATAGCAGAAATTATAGCTACCCCGCCTAACATCAATCCTGCTCCAAGAATACCTGCTGCTTGTAGCATGGTCATATCGGCATTCATAACACCCGACGAATTGATAATAAAAAAACCTGCAAAGCCATAAAGTCCCTGTGTTCCTGACAAGGCACTTAATAGCATATAATTTCCAAAGGCATCTTCTTTTCTTTTTAATGCTCCAATTGATGCGCGGCCTCCAATTGACACACCCATAGCACTTCCTATACCAGATAGTATGACCATAATTGCCAGTCCTAAATACGCTATAGTTACTTCCATAATAATAATTTATTTTTGTTTATGATTTATTAACTGTTACGGAGTTTCCCCAAAAAGTTAATTTCTTATTCTTCACTTTAGTCTTCTTTAGCTAATGGTTTATAAGGCTTCCCTCCTCCTAGAAAACCCGTATTTTTATAAAATTCTACAAAGGTTAAACGCATAGGATGTACAAAAGCACTTAATGATGATAACATTAGAT
>JAOZUK010000538.1 GCA_029938715.1 Bacteroidales bacterium
GCTTTACGGTTTCATAACTATCAATGTAGGATACTTCCACCTCCAGAAGGGTATCGACTGATAGAGGATGCATCTCCACTTCATTGATTATCAAGCGATCTACCACCTCGCTCCATGCAGATGGAAGGATGTAGTACTCGGGGACATCCACTGTGATCACCGGCTTGAAGTATTTATAATAGGGAATCTCCTTTTCCCAGGGATCCTCCCTGTCGTAGTAGTAACGCTGCTTTCCTGTAACCTTGCTGGTGGCAGTTTTTGCCCCGTAACCTTTGAAGGGAATCATTATAAAACGTGAGGTGTCAAGTGCCCACTGAAGGGTAAACTCCTCTCTTCTCAGCTTTTCTTCCCATGCCTTCTCCTTTACCTCTTTCAGATCCTGTTGATGATTGCTCGAAAACTTAAGGGTCTCCCTGAGCAGGTGCCAGGTGGAGAGTACCCTGTCCTCGAAGGGTTTAAACATATGGGTCTCCACGGTGAAGGCAAAAGTGTTAAAGAGACTGGCGTATCCCGAAGTATAGCGTGGGTAGTCCATAAAGGCCAGGATCCCCTGGTCGGGTGAACGTTTGATGCTCCATATATAGGGACTCATCAAAAAGGGAGTCTCTTTCATTCCGTCGAAAAGAGCTGGCACCAGGGTCTCTTCCAGAAACTTTGCCTGGACTGGTTCGTGCCGCTGTGCATGGCTGTTGATCAGGGTAATGGTATAGGGATAGTCGGCTCCGTTGGAGGTGTGCGTATCCACAAAAATATGTGGATCCCACTCCCTTATCAGGGGAACCAGAGACTGGGTATTCTTCGAATCCAGTTTGATAAAATCCCTGTTCAGGTCCAGGTTTCGGGCGTTGCCCCTGAAACCATGTTCGATGGGTCCGTTCTGATTGGTCCTGTGGTACTTACTCCGGTTGAGGGCACCCCCCACATTAAAGATCGGAACAATAATCACTACGCAATTTTCCAGGTATTGTGAATAGGTGTCACTTCCTGAAAGCAGATCGGAGGCAAGTTTCAGGCTGGCATCCACTCCACAGGGTTCGCCCGGATGGATGCCATTGTTAATAAAAAGAATACTCTTTCCTGCCTTCTGAACCTCCTTGGCTGTGAAGATTTCATCTTTTGAAATTACAAAGAGATGGAGCGGTCTCCCTGCATCGGTCCACCCGGCTTCAAACAGCTTTGCCTGGGAATAGGTATCATCCAGTGCACTGTACATATCGATGGCCTCCTGCCAGCTAACTGTCTCATTCTGCTCATACCTCAGCTCCACCTGTGCTGTAGCCCTAAGGGAAATCAATATGAATATGATGATCCCAGGATACTTAATTGCGTGCCTGATCCAATTCATTCTTAAGATTTCTAAAATAGTTCTTCACGATGGTATCTTTGTTCTCAATAGAGTCCGGAAAATATTCGGGACCGATGCGCTTCTCAATACCAAGTGTACGAATATAGTTAATCACTCCCAGAGGACCGTCAAAGACTATTGCGGGACTGGATTCAATTAAAAGCTGACGGTTGTAGGAGTGATAAAAATCTCTTAGTACGGCATACTCCTTATGGTAATTTTCGATGATCGATTCGAACATATCACAGCTTTCCAGCAGATTCTGATATCGCCCCTCTGCATTAGCCAGTATGCGATCACCCAGCTGAGAAAGCGTAATGTTGCGCATCAGATAAATCTCTGCATACCTGTATATACCAATGGTTCCAAAAGCCTCCAGGTCATCGGCTATGGATAGCAGACTCAGTATTGCGGGTTGTTCATAAGGTGTGATCTTTGAATAGCTCCTTTTATCTTTGATATCGTGCATCTCTATGGTATCCAGTATCTCCTCAAACCGATCCGGTGCAGCTAACTCGTTTTTCCGAAACCAATTCTCACATAATTCTGATCCAAGCTTTCCATGATCTTCCCGGGTAGAGCTAACCATGCCCAGGTCATGGAAAAATGCAGCAATCAGGACTCCTTCCACCAGGGATTGATCCAGTGAGGAATTTAATTGGGAGATCTCCCGGAGCAGGCTTTTACTTAGATTCCATACCCGTTGGTGATGGGTGTGGTCGTGTGAGGGCAGAGATCCATCTG
>JAOZUK010000055.1 GCA_029938715.1 Bacteroidales bacterium
AATCGGAACTGCTTCATTTAAAATGGTTATGGATAAGACAAAACCGGGCAAAATGGCTCGAATTTTGAATCTCATGTATAAAGAATTTATATTTTTATAAAAAAAGATCCAAACGAACAATTTAAATCTTTAGCTATGTTACTCAAAAGAACTCTTACAATCGCTTTCATGGTCTTGTTTGCCTCAAGTGCCTTGCTGGCTCAGAATTATAAATATATCGGGGCAGCTAAGTGCAAAATGTGCCATCAGAAACCTGACAAAGGAGAACAGTACAAGAAGTGGCTGGAAGGCCCTCACGCCAATGCCATGAAATCATTAAGCAGCGATCAGGCCATGGAAATTGCCAAAGCCAAGGGCATTGCTGATCCAACCACCGATGCAGCCTGTATCAAGTGCCACTCTACCATGGGCCATATTGATGCGAAACTTGCAGCAGGTCTTAAAGCAGAAGAAGGCGTATCGTGTGAATCATGTCATGGAGCCGGAAGCAAATATAAGAGTGCATCTGTTATGAAGGACCGCGAATTTGCCATGGAGAATGGTATGATCCTTCCCACAGAAGAGGTATGCAAAACCTGTCACAATGAGGAGAGTCCTACCTACAAACCTTTTGATTATGCTGAGAAAGCTGCACAAATAGCCCATCCTGTTCCAGCTAAATAGCAGTATCTTTAAAGATATTAACATTAATTTTGAGAAATCCTTTGGTTATCATGGCCAAAGGATTTTTCTTTGAGCAAATTAATATGGAGATTATGAATAGATTAAAGAATTTTGTTTTTGCAGGATTAATCCTGATGGTAATAGGATGTAACAGCAGTACCGAGAGTAGTGGATTAACCACGGTTAAGGTCATAAATGTTGAACAGGTAGCCAATTACACCTATATGCTGGTTAAAGGGAAAGGACCTGAATACTGGATTGCAGTACCCACCATGGTTGCCAAACCAGGGGAGGAGTATCAGTACCAGGGAGGTATGCTTATGGAAGACTTTCACAGCAAAGAACTCGACAGAACCTTTGACAAAGTACTTTTCGTGGAAGCTCTTTTTAGCGAATCAGCTACTGCTCATCAGGAAGTTCAGGAGGTAACCCCCGGAAGTCAGGTGAGGTCAGAAAAGTCCAATGTTAAAGTGGAGGCTGCCGAAGGAACCATCACTATTGCAGATTTGTATTCCAACCTCAAATCATATGAAGGAAAGACCATAAAGGTCAGGGGAGAAGTTACAAAGTTTAATGAAGCTATCATGGATCGCAACTGGGTGCATCTTCAGGATGGTACCGAGTCCAATGGTAAGTTTGATCTTACTGCAACCTCAACAGAGTCTTTTATGGTCGGTTCTGTGATTACTGTAGAGGGAGTGGTAACTCTGAATCAGGATTTTGGTTATGGTTACAGTTATGAGGTCCTTTTAGAAAAGACAACAGCGGTGAAGTAGTTTTAGCTGGCTGGGATTGAAATTATAAAGAGAGGCTGTATCCATTGGGAACAGCCTCTCTTTGTATATGGTTTTGGTTCTAAACTCTAACCTGCTAAGAATGCATAAATTATAAGCCCTACAAGGATTACCCCTATGGTCAGAGCCATGAATCCAAAGAACCTGATCATTCGCACGGACTCTTTTGAATACTCCTTTTCGGTAACCAGAGCATCCAGTTTTCCGGTTTCTTTTAACTCCTGATATTCCCTTGGCCTCTCATGCTTGAAGTGTTCAAGGGGCATATAACCTGTGAAGATTACAGTGTCCATAGGGAAAGCTTCCGGCCTGAAATGGGTGTTGAAGAAGTGAACGGTGAAAATAAAGCCCACAGCCAGCAGTGCTTCATCGCTGTGAATAATTTGTGAGACATTTATCACCCATCCAGGGAGAAATTTGGTGAAGAAGATGGGGAACCAGAGCACCAATCCGCTGAATCCGATGATAGCAACTCCCCAAAAAACAGCCAGGTAGTCGAATTTTTCCCAGTAGGTCCATCTTCCATAGTTGGGTCTGGGACCTTTCCCTACGAACCATTTAATGGTAGCCACAAAGTCTAAGATATCCTGCTTGTTAAACCATAAAGAGTTCTTACCAAAGATAAATTTGGTCATGGAAAGCCTTTTCCTCCTTTTCTGTTTTACCAGGTTGGTAATGTGGAAGGCAAAGTATCCAAAGGTAATTACAGCTCCAATTCTGTGTAGCACACCAGCGGTTTGAACACCACCCATGATCCTGGCCAGGAACTTTGCCCAATCCATATGGGCAAACTTTAACATCATTCCCGTCAAAGCCAACAATATAAAACTGATGATTACAAATATGTGGGTAATTCTTTGATTCTTTGAAAAGCGCTTGATGTATTTATTTCCGGCCTCCTTGGGTTGAGTTTTCCTCTTTTTCAGTCTTTCATGAAGAGAACGGGGCAGCCAGAGCAGGAGGTGAATTCCAAAGAAACTGAAAACTCCCAGTAACAAAGTAGTCATAAAGATATAGGCAAAATTCATCCGGGGATCGTCCTTATGGGTGGCATGGCTTAAATACTCGGAGAACCGTTTATTAGCACCCACATGACAGGCTGCACAGGTCTGAATCAGGTTCTCCTGAGAGGTCATGGATTCGGGATTGTCCGATTTTAAAATACCATGGGAGCCATGACAATCAGAACACCTGGCAGATTCATAGTAACCAAGCTGGTAGGCTTTCCCATGATAGGTTTCCATATAGGTCTCAGCCGTTTCTTCATGACAGGCACCACATTGAGTGGTCACTTCATTCATAAACTTATCCTGACTGACTTCTGAGATTACATGAGCACTATGACACCTTACACAGGTGGGGAAGTCTTTATCAAGCAAATCCGGGTTGTATGCATGGTCGCTTGTTAAATAGGTATCATAAATCCCTTTGTGACAAGTGCCACATGTTTTCTGAATATTGGCTGGGTGGATGGACGATCGCTCATCGGTCTCCTTCAACATAAGGTGTGTGGTATGGCAATCAGTACAAACTGCACTGACTGTCAGTCCTTTACTGGTAAGTCCCTGTCCATGAACGCTTAAGGAGTAATCTGCAAAAGCATCAACCTCTTTTAATTCGGTTGACGCGGGGGCTTTGCCATCCTCCCGGTGACAATCGCCGCAAAGCCCGGGAATGGCAGTCCGGTAAACAGGTGAAGTATCATCTAACCGCGATTTGGTTTCGTGGTTTCCATGACAGTCTGTACAATAAGGGGCATTTTCAACATTGTTATAGTGCGCCTGTCCGTGGCCACTTGCCAGGTAGTTATCAAATACCTCTGCATGACAGGAAGAGCAGTCCACCGGAGCGTTGGTAGAGCAGGGTCTTTTCAAATGATCATTTACCTCTGTATGACACTTGGCACAGGGGATGTTTTTATGGACGGAGATTGGAAGTTCCAGAGGATCAACATAAAGTGAAACCGACTCATCCCCAACCATTTTATGGATCTCTTCATCTTTATGACATTTCATGCACGCATTGTCCGATATCCTGGCCTGAATTTTGGGGATGTCGACTTTATGGGGGGGATGACAGGCTGAGCAGGACGGAATCACAGAGGGATCTTTTTCCCACAACTCACCCTTAATTACTTTTCTATGCGTTTCTTCGATTTTGGTATGACATTTCATGCAGGTCCCTGCAATCCTGTTTACAGAGATGGATGAATTGGGACTGGTATGTGGCAGTACCAGGTGGTTTCCATGGCAATCATTACATGTAGCTGTTACTATAAGACCTGCTTCGAAGAGTCCCTTTCCGTGTATACCCTGAGTATAGTTTTCAATGATGTTGTGTTCAGACACTTCATAGGTTCTTGAGACGACCTCTCCCTCTTTATGGCATCTTCCACAGAGGAAGGGAATATTCATTTTATAGGTTCGGGATATGGGATCACTATAGTGAAGTATATCATGGTTGCCATGACACTCTTTACAGCTGGGTGCATGGGGATCATTCATTAGAAGGGCCTGACCATGTGCTCCCCGATTATTATTATCCATCGGCAACTTGTGGCAACTACCACAATTGACCGGATCCAGTGCCTCTCCGTCGGCGTGTGGAAAATATTCATCATCTGCATCCGAGTGACATGAGATACAGGTGTTGTTGTGGTGTACGGATCCTGAAAAAAGGGTAGTGTCCACAAACAATGAGACCGTTCTGCCATTGCGTTCTTTGGTCAGACCCGGATCTTCATGACACATCATACAATCTTCATCAGATTGGGCATAAACATGCCCTATGATCGGACCGGCAAATATGAATAATAAGATCCATACACATCTTATTATCCCAGTAAATGGGTTAGGGTAGTGGTTCATAGTATCCAGTATTCGGCGTGAGTTCAATTTCCAATATGCATCACAAATCGCTGTTTGCAAAGACAAGGTTAAAATAGGAAATTATTATGAGTATTGAACCCTGTATATAGATGTGTACGTGTTATTTATACCAAATCTGAATATAGATAGGATAGCACTGCTAATTACTTATGTTCTTCGTGATATCCGTTTACCATGCTTTTAAACAGGGTGCCAGGCTTATCACCAAGTGTACAGGTATAGAGATGGATCAATAGAAACACGGAGAGCACAAAGCCCACTATGATGTGCAGTACGTCATAGAAGATCAATCCACTTACATTAAATACTTTGTATCCGATCAGGTCCGGAACCATCAATGCAATTCCTGAAATAATCAGTAGCGGCATTCCAAAATACATTGCAAATACATAGGCGACCTTTTGTAAAGGATTGAATTTTTGCTTTTTAGTAATGGGAAACGGATGTGGTTCGTTCCGGAATATTCCCACTGCATAGAATACAAATTGTTTCCATAGCTTGGGAACCAGGTTTTTTCTCCACTTTCTGTAATACTTTCCATTTTTTGTGACCATATTTCCAATAACGTAAACCCCGTAATTGAAGGTGAGAATGAGCGCACATACATTGTGAATCCCCACTGAAGCCTCAAAACCGATGAGATTAAAACCGGAACCGGAATAATGCAGACTGATCCCTGTTAAGAGCAATAAAATGAACATGAGGGCATTGATCACATGCCATATCCGGATCCAGACAGGATAGAGGTATATTTTTGAGGTTGCCATATCACTTATCTTTAAGTTTAATTATTCGCATGACTGTATGAAAAAGGATAACCAGAAAGGTCAATCCAAATACCAGCAAGCTAAGCCAGTTAAGGACAATATTCTGGTTGGCTCCGATCACATATGAATTATTAAGAATGATTGCATTTGCAAAACCGGCTTTTCGGTCCTCTTTAACCTGGAACTTATAGAGTGTATGCATCAGGTGAGAATCACGTGAATGGCACTCCGTACAATTTTTAACTGCCTCTGTTTTTGGCATGATTTTGTGAGCGATCAGGATGGAGTCATTGATTTCGGTGTGGCACTCAATGCAACGAACGCTTCTGAAGTGCGCAACTTGATTAGGAAGCCAATCATGACTCTCTACCAGGTTGATCTCGCCCCGGTCGGTAAGTACCATAAATTGACTGAAATTGGCATGACAACTAAGGCACATCTCATTGTCATATAACACTGCTGCTTCAATATCATCGGCATTTCTCATAAATGCTTTGTAGCTATGCGGATCATGGCACTTCCAGCAGGAAAATTCATCTATATTATGGATGCTCTCCTGGAACTCTACCTCGATAGTTTCAAAATGGTATTGAGCATAGCTTTCATCATATCCATGACAATCCATGCAAATCATTTTCTCTTCGATTCTGGCCTCCAGGGGGTGTGGAAATTCAAACAGATCGTAGGAGTGGCAATCGGTACAGCTGAAAGATTTATGTACCGAGGAGTAATACTTATCCCTGTCCACGAACCTGTCAGGACACATATGTTCAGTAACAGTCCTGCCAAAAGCGTCTTCTAGTTTAAACTTTTGTTCTCCATGACACTTAAGACAACCCTCATTGTCCTCCACATAATCATTCACTTCGAAGTATACCGATTTCAGCTTGGCTGTGTCCTCCTGCTGTGCATTTAGGATGAATGAGAATGTGAGGAGCAGGGCTATTAAAATTGTTGTTGGGGTTTTTTTCATGATCAGAACCTAATTGAGATGTTAAAGCCAAACCGGAAATTACCATCAAAAGGGTTGTTGCTGTTAAAGGCAACGCTGGGGTTCCTGACAATGTTGTCATAGTTGCAGGCAAACACGCGGAATGAGTGGGTACTGGTTCCAATCTCCACACCCAACGCCATGTTGGGATATACTTCTTGCTCGGCAGCAATAACAGGCTGGTCGTATTCAAAAATGATGGAACTAAAACCAAGCACCTGGAAGCGTCCTCCAAAATAGAGAGAAGCATTTGCATTGTTGTATCCTTCAGGAACTGCATTGTAGTAAACAAAAGTAGGGGCAAATTGCAGACTGATCTTATTTCCAAATCTCCTGGCTACCATCAGCTGGTTCAGGTAGGACATCCTGTAGGCAAATTTGTAGTCTTCCGCAGGTCCGAAATACTTGTCGTCTCTGGCATCCAGTACTGCATTTCCATGGTAGGAGAGGGATACCGGAATTCTTCCTGACTTGGTCTGGGTGAGAATGGCATATTTCCACTCCAGGTCCTGCAGTTTATAGGTTCTGGTGGTCCCAAATCCAACCATTAGTTTATCGGTAATGCCATAGGTCATTCCCAACCGTGTGTTGGCGGATCCATAGATTCCATAAATATCAGAGATTTCCTCTATCTGTGCGAAACGGTGCTGGATCTCCAGAACAAATTGTCCTTTATCAGGATTGACAGTGGTTTGGTTATCGATCAGAGTGAGAGTTTCGAACAGAGCCCTTACGGGTTTATCCTCTTCTTCGTCCTGTGAAAAAGCATTGTATGAAAAAAGCAGGGTAGCAAGGCAAACAAGTGTAATTAAATAGATATTCCTTTTCATAGTTATAGTTTTTTCTTGATTTTTAGTTATCCTTAGCGCCTTCGTCGATCCAGCCCAGTATGGTTAAAACTTCATCATCGGTGGCACGACCGCTGTGAGTCCCTGAGAAAACCTGATAGAGTTCACTCTCACAAGGGAAATCAGTATCTACATATCCGCCATCGATCAATTCATCATAAGCCCATCCCTCACTCAGGTCAGGCGCTTGTCCGCCCGAATGACACACGATGCAATTGGCATTGAAAATGGGCTGAACATCTCCGGCAAAGCTTACATCAGTGGGTAGATCTGTGGGGCATTCAGGTGCTGGAATTTGATATTTAGTGCAACCGGACAGGATCAACACCAACGCGCCTGTCAAAACAAAAATCAATCTTCTCATATTTAAAATATTTTAGAATTTGCGCGTGAATCTTCGCTGCATTGAGGTGTTTCAAAGATATATGTTATCAAATTCACGATAAAGGAATTCAAAACGACATATAATAAGTTTTTTATCGAGATAGATCAGTATATTCATTGACCTATATCAGTCCGATATTTATTTTACGTATATTGCCGGCAAAACCAAAAAAAAATCTGGCAGGATGAATGTGGCCAAACTCTGCAATGGGTGTGACGATTGTAATCAGAAAGCACCTATGTTTCAGGCACTTACCGATGAGGAGCTAATGATCATCAATAAGGATCGCTACTCAGTTCGTTTTCACGAAGGGGAGGTGATTCTAAAACAGGGGACCAAAGCCGATTATCTGATCTCGGTGGTAGAGGGTTTTGCCAAGACGTGCATCGAAGGGCATAATGAACGGAACCTGATCCTTGACTACGTCAAACCCTGGAGATTGGTGGGTGGCCCGGCCGCACATGTAGGTGGCAAACACCGATACAGCGTTATTGCGGTGCAGGAAACCCTGGTCTGTTTTATTGATGTAAATAATTTCACAAAAGTATTTACGTCAAATTCTGAATTCTCAGAGAAAGTACTGGTCCACTGTTCAGGCAATTACCTTTCCGCCCTGGAGAGAATGGTTGGACTGAGCCAGAAACAGATGCATGGAAGGATGGCAGATGCTCTTATCTATCTAAGTACTGAAATATACCTCAGTCAGATTATTGGCAGTGAGATTAGCAGGCAGGATATGGCCGATTATACCAGCATGTCGAAAGACAGTGCCATTCGCATCCTGAAAGAGTTCGAGCGTGATGAAATCATTATCCTTGACGGCAAACGCATTGAGATTCTGTCAGATGGAAGGTTGCATGAGATCTCACAGAGGGGATAACCTTTTGGCTATTCTCTTTCCGTCCTTACAAAGTAGAGGTCCTGGAAATCATAACTGAAATCTATATCGGGAGAGATCCCCTTCATGGTTATACTTCGTGCAGTCCCTTCCTCATCAAGGCTGAAAATGGCAAATGCATCGGCGTCCATCTCTCTCTGTTCCCACTTAATGGCAAATGCATTGGCTTTGTAAAAGAACATGGGGCCGGTAAGTTTGGGTGAACGCATTGAGGTGAACCAGAGCTGATCCCCTTCCTGGTGTATTTTGATTTTACCAAACCAATTGTCTTCGTAGATGCCCAGGTAATGGTCCGGATCTATATGAGCATCATCTGTTTCAGCCACTATTTTCCAAACCTGTTCAACCACCTCCTCTGCCTCACCCGATTGGGCCAGGTACCTCTCCAGATATTTGCCTGTCCAACCGAAATCATCAAGTCCCAGGTAGCTGTCCACAATGGTCTGTGAAACAGCCTGGAAAACGCCGGCACCTCCATAATAGGAGTTGGTCAGGACAACCACGCCCAGTTCCAGATCCGGGATCATTATGGTTTTTGATAACATGCCCGAAAGGTCGCCCGTATGTGATACCGACAGTTTTCCATTCATATCATTAAGCCTCCAACCCAGTCCGTAACCCGAAAAATGGGGATTGTACCTGGAGTCCGGTCTCACATCAATGGTAGTATGTATCTTCCACATTTCACGTTGACTTTCGGGACTGAACAGATGGTTCTCAAGTGATTCTCCATATCGCCCTTCATTGAGATGTACCATCATCCACCTGCACAGGTCATTTGCGTTTGATAGCACGCCGCCGGCAGCCCCGTTTATCTTCTCAGGATCCAGTTCATAGAAGGGGATGGTTCTCAGCTTACCCTGGGCAGCTAAATGCGGAGTGGCCAGATTGTTTGCACCGCACATGCTCGCAGGAAGTGTGTATGAGTTATCCATGTTCAACGGTTTCATAATCTGCTCCTTTACAAATACCTCCCAGCTGACTCCACTTACCCGATTAAGGAGTTCACCTGCCACCAGGTAGAGGATGTTATCATAATCGTATTTGGTCCGGAATGCTGAGACAGGTTCAAAATGCTGAAAATTGGTTAGCATATCAGCTATGGTAAAATCAGATCCGGAAGGCCATTTCTGAAGGTCTCCCGCACCCAGCCCCAATCCGCTGCGGTGGGTCACCAGGTCCTGTATAATAAAATTCTGAGTTACATAATCGTTATACATTTTAAACTCGGGAATGTAATCAATCACACGGTCAGTCCATGAAAGCTTACCCTCCTCCACCAAAATCGCCAGGGCAGTGGTGGTAAAAGCTTTGCTGTTGGAGGCAATGGCAAATGAGGTATGCTCATCCACAGAGGCATTGGTCTCTACCGATCTCACACCATATCCTCTGGCATGTATGATTTTACCGTCCTTTACGACTCCAACAGCAACTCCGGCCACCGTGAATTTTTCCATGGCGTCCTCCACCAGACCGTCGATCTCTCTGGAAGAAAGCTGTCCTGCGGCGGTCATCGATACTATAAAGGCTATTAAAATAGCAATCAGGCTCTTGTGGGTGGATTTATTCATGCGTATATGGAGTTAAAATGGGAATCCTGGTTATGATTTCTGTGCAAATCGATTAGAAGATCAAACTCGTTCATGTATTGATTTTCATTTATTAATAACTGAAATCGGTTAGACTTTTGAGGATGCTTATTTCGGGGTAGGTGATAAGTGCATCAAACTGTCTACCGGGTGCTACTCTGACGGTCCCTGCTGAATATGTAACATCCATATCCAGTTTGAAAATTTCATCATTCAGCAAGAGCATCGACATCTGGTCACCCGCCTTTTGGCCGATCATGTGCATCAGGTTCTCCTTTGTTGTATTTTCCACGATATTGAAACTGATGATCTGGTCATCATCGAACTTATACTTCCTTTTACCCTTGATCCCTGAGAAGGCTACAGAGGCAAGGCCATGAGGGTCCTTCTCCTCAAGCAGGGAACGCAATCTTTGAATATCGGTACCCATCATGGTCTCTTTCTGGGCGTGGTACATCCCACAATTGATAATGGTTTTAAGTTCAGGCTTCCTATTACGGGCAGATTGAATAAAATCGAGCATAAAAAGCTCCCTTTTGTTTTCATCGGGCGACATTCTGTAGCGGCAACTCTCGAGCTCCAAACCAATAAGCTCCAGGTAGCGGTTGTACCATTTCTCTCCCCATAACTCCTGGTATAATGCTGTCTCTTGTTCAAGCATCTCTTTCAGATCCTCCAATTCATACAGGTATGCATTGCGATCCACATCCAGTATTTTTATTAGAGCGAAGATTGATTGCTCGCCCACTATTTTTTCGGACTCTTCGATGGAGGTTTTGAAATCATCCTTCCATTGATTTACGTCCATAAAATAGAAACTAACAGGAAATTCTGGCCCGTGGGAGAGGTTGATTTCGCGTATTTTTTCCAGCCATGTATGATTTAGAAGCCTGATGGTATAGGGCAAATGCTGGATATCTCCCCTGATGTAATCTTCAATCATCCAGTTATAGGCATTTGAAAACTCATTGATGAAACAGAGGCCCTTGGTTCCAAACCGATCCAGCAGAAGTGAAATATATTGGTGATGCTCCTCCACATAATGGGTTTCACCCAGAACCACAATCCGGCTTGATTCCACCAGAGTTTCAAGCTCTCCTGGAATTTCTGTTTTGGAAAAGAGTATAAGGTCGTTTTCCACAGCGGTATTGAGCTTGTTGTAACTGACCTTATTGCAGGCGCAGGTAAGGATCATTACCAAGAGCATGGCGATGCGAGCACTGGTATTCATTCTATTGGTCTATTAAGGTTATCTCACTGCAATCAATAGGTTTGGGGTATCCCGGTGTCGAATGGATTGTCAGGGTCACGGCTCCATCCATACCAGCCCCCGTCAAATAGAGAAACACGTGGCCACCCCATGAGCCAGGCATTAAGCCAGGCTTCGCTTCCCCTCCAGCCGGTGCCGCAGTAGAATGCCAGGTGCTTTTCCGGACCGATTCCCGAATCTCTCCAGATCTTAGCAGTTTCGTGGAATTCGCGCATGGTGTGGTCCACATTCCGGTAATTCTCCATGTGGTAGGCATCGCTTCCACAGCTGGCAAAAACAGCCCCGGGGATTCGGCCCTTTGGTTCAATATAATTGTAACCACTTACTTCACCAATGTATTCCGGGTAGCTGCGAACGCAGACCAGGTCCGCATCCTCCGATTGAATCATGGTTTTTGCTTCAGGTACATCCACAGCCAGCTCCGGATAAGAGGGTATATGGCTTCCGAAATCGTTTACTGCCACTTTGGGAACCTCTTCTGTATGGATCTCATAACCGGAATCCTTCCAGGATTGAAATCCTCCATTCAGGATCCTTACATCCTTTACACCCGCATAGATCATAATGAATGCGCACCTTATGGCTCCAATATGCCCGGCAGCACTCCCAGGGAACTCATTATCGTTATCAGGATCCATGTACTTGCCATAGAGTACTACAGTGGTATCAGAAGTGATCCCATGCAGTTCTAATGCTGCTTTGAGTTCATCTGGTGTCCGCCTGTCCCATGTTTCAGGAGCCTCCAGCGCCAGGGTATCCATATCAATGGCCCCGGGAATATGCCCTGTCAGGTAGGCATCCCGGTTGCGATAGTGGGCATGGCAGATTACAACGGGCCCTCCCACATGGTCTTCCGGTATTTTTCCATCAACCAGGGTTTTTACCCACCCCGGATGAACCAGTTGCCGGTATCGTTCCAGGTGTTCCATGGGCAATTGCTCATTCCCTGCCCACTCCTCAATAAACTGGTTATAAACTGAAACATCAGGATATCCGGCTTTTGCAAATAGCTCAGCCACCCTCTGGCTGTCTTGTGTATCATATCCATAGAGGACCAGTCGATTTTCCGGTTCAATTAGCTTGTGACGAACCACCTCAATCCAATCCATATACCCGGCCCATTTTGCCGGTAGTGATTTTGCCCCTTTAATATGCCCTCCCCGAGATTCGTTTCCCAGTTTCCATCCATTGTAAGCATCTGCAGGTCTTACATCTATGATCTTGACACTCTTATTTTCCAGCAGGTCTGCAAGGTCAGAAGTGGTCAGCTCATTAATATTTGTCATCCGTAAATTCTTTACCTCAAGATAGGAATAATATCACTTGGCATGACTAGCCACAAAAATCATACCTTTGAGAATGCCTGTAGGGAATCGGAACGATAGACGAGCGATTACATTGTTCACTCTGGTCGTAGCTGGGGAGACTATTTTCTTTTTGCCTTTTGTGCTGGCACGCATCTTTCGACCCACTTTGCTGGAGTATTTCAGTATCACCAATACCGAACTGGGAATCTGGTTTTCGGTTTATGGAGTCGTAGCCATGGGAGCTTACCTGGTGGGGGGATCTCTGGCAGACCGTTTTTCGGCAAGAAAACTGATGGCACTTGCCCTGTGGCTTACCTCTGCTGGGGGCTTTCTAATGTTTTCTCTTCCTTCAGCCCGTTTAATGATCTGGTTATATGCTTTCTGGGGATTTACAACCATCTGTTTATTTTGGGCAGCCATGATCAGGGCCACCCGGATCTGGGGTGGAGCCGGATTTCAGGGCCGGGCATTTGGCTGGTTGGAGGGTGGGCGGGGCGCAGTTGCTGCACTTCTGGGTTCTGCTACATTTCTTCTTTATTCACAAATACACCAATTCGGTTGGGTCATTCTGGCTACTTCGGCTCTTACCTTTTTGGCGGGAATCATGGTCTGGGTACTTGTTCCGGATTATGCCCCGGAAAAAGTCCGGGTGAAATGGAATGAGGTTGTACAGCGGAGTCTCATATTACTGAAGATACCCTCCATCTGGCTGTTAATCATTGTGATTATCTGTGCCTATTCGGGCTATAAAATCACAGATGATTTTTCACTGTTTGCAAAGGAAGTACTTGGATTCTCAGAGGTTCATGCAGCGGGGGTCGGGACTGCCGCTTTATGGTTAAGGGCTATTGTGGCTATTCTTGCAGGAATCCTTGCTGACCGTTTTAGCAGGGTCCATGTGATTGTGTTAAGTTTTGGGCTGACCATTGTGGGAGGATTATTGATTGGACTGGGTATACTAAATTCAGTGCTGGGATTCGTTTTGATGAACCTCACCATTACTGCTGCAGGAATATATGGAGTCAGGGCACTCTATTTTGCTGTATTGGAAGAGGCCAGAATTCCCCTGATGCTAACTGGTACAGCTGTTGGTATTATTTCATTTGCAGGTTTCGCACCGGAAATCTTTGTGAGTCCGCTTATGGGTCATCTGCTTGACCAGAATCCGGGTGTGGTGGGGCATAAACATGTTTTCCTTCTGCTGGTGATTTTTGCAGTTGTAGGACTGGTAACCAGTCTGGGTTTTAGTACTTTTACAAGTAAGGTTAAACTTCAATCTCAATGCAACCATGAAAACGCTGACTAAGATTCTACTTTTTATGGCCATTACCGGATGTTTCTCCACTTTGAGCGCACAGGAGAATTTCAGGGTTTGGCCCTACCTTCAATATCCGGACACGGATGCCATGAGTATCATCTGGTTTTCGGAATCAGCACTTCTTGGAAGGGTAGAGTACCGGGAATTGGGGACTGACCTATTTTTAGGAGTGGAGAGTAATCCGGAGTTAGCTGAGTCTCTGGCCTACTCCAGCTGGGAAGACACCACATTTTTTGAAGGCGAGGCACCCTCAGCTCCATACAAGCACCGGATCAGATTGGAGAGCTTAATGGCTGGAACTACCTATGAGTACAGGGTAATCCAGGGGACAGAAACATTCTACTCGTCCTTTTGTACAGCACCTGACGGAAATGATTCCATTCGTTTCATAGTATATGGCGACTGTGAAACAGAACCAGAATCCACTGGCAATTATACCTCCTGGCCGGATCCTGTGACAGGTGTTTCCCGTAAATACCTGATTGATCAGACCACTGGCTACAGGAACAACCTTGAGGTGATTCGATCCCGCCATTCTGATCTTGTGCTTATAGCCGGGGATCTGACCCAACACGGTGGTGAACAGCGCGATTGGGATGAATTCTGGAGGCATAACACCGATTCATCTGGCAGTACAACTCTTGCCGGACAAGTACCTGTAATTACTGCCCCCGGAAATCACGATTATTATGAAGGGAACTACCTGGATGGATACAATCAACCAGGCTCGGAAAGTGCCATCAGACGTTACCTAACCTATTTTGAATCACCTGCCAACCATTCTCCAAACAAGGAACAGGAAGGACGCTATTACCATTTGAGATATGGGCAGGTTTCTATTATCTCTCTGGACTTATGCAACAACGGGTCCAACGGGTCGGACGAGGATACCAATTTTTACCTGCTGGGGGAGAGTGACATAGGGGGCGGAAATGCTCCTGATTTTGGGATTGGGTCTGTACAGTATAACTGGCTGGAATCACAATTAAAGGAGGCTCAGGAGAAGAGTATCTTTACATTTGTGATGTTCCATCATATTCCCTATTCCTCGGGTCCCCATGGATTTCCCGTGGGTGAAGGCGACCTTTTAGACAATCAGTCAGGAGTACCCACCCGGTTGCTTACCCCTCTGTTTTTAATGTATGGAGTGGACGCCGTTTTCTGTGGGCATGATGAGATGTGGGAGCGTTCTGAGATCTCTGGGCAGGAGGTATTAGAGGATGGGACCCAAGTAAACTATACCCTTCCATTTTTCGATGTTGGAACTGGAGGTGATGGTTTGCGGGGGCCTGTTGAAGGAACAGATAACATTTTCCAACAATTCCTGGTTCATACAGATGCTCCTGAGAAGTGGGAAGGGGATTACCTCATTGAAGGGGGAAAACACTATGGTCATCTTGAGGTGGAGATTATTCCAGTAAACGAGCATACCCATAAGGCCATACTCACACCTGTTTATGTGTTTCCGATCTATTCTGAAGAGGATTCGGCATACACCGGATTTGAGCGCCGGGAGTATAACGATCAATTGATACTATCCCGTACCATTGCAGATACAACAGTGGGTAAAGAAGTTCTGGAAAAAATCTCCATGGCCACCCGTAGTTACCCAAACCCGTTTTATACCCAAACCCTCATAGAATACCACCTGCAGGAATCCGGAAATACAAAAGTGAGCATATGGGATGACCAGGGTAGGCTCATTCGAATTCTTGTTGATCGCTTTTGTGTGGCTGGATCTCATTCTTTGCTATGGGAAGGGGAGGATGGTGAAGGAAACCGGGTTTCTCCGGGGCTCTATCTCTACCGCATCGAAACCGAATCGGGAGCGATTCTGTGGGGGAGAATGATCTGCTTAGATTTTTAAAATGAAGGAAGGAAAAAATAGTGCGAAGGGACTGATCCTGGGAATAGATGTGGGGTCGGTATCCATTTCGGTGGTTTGTATGAATATGAAGGGGGACCTGGTTGAAGATTCGTATTCTCTGCATCATGGTAGCATTCGCACTGCCCTGGATAAAGTGTTGGAAAGCTTCCGGGATTCGAATATTGTTGGAATTGCAACTCCCACTGGTAAGGTTCAGTTCAAAGATTCCATCCATGTTTTCGATCAACAGGTGTCAATTATAGAAGGAGGCAACTACCTGGAGTTAAATGCAAGATCAATAATTCATGTGGGAGCCGAAAAGTTCTTTCTAATTGAACTTAACAGTGAGGGTAATTATATGCAGACCAGTCACAGCTCATCGTGTGCAGCAGGTACGGGAAGCTTTCTGGATCAGCAGGCGCTCAGACTGATGCTCAATGATACCTCCCACCTATCGGACCTGGCACTGCAGAACAAATCTCATATCCCCGACATTGCGGCAAGGTGCTCTGTTTTTGCAAAGACGGACCTCATTCACGCGCAACAGAAAGGGTACGGACTGGAGGCAATTTGTGACAGCCTTTGCAAAGGCCTGGCAGATAACATTGCTGATACGCTGTTAAATAAGGCTGTTCCTGAAGAGCCCATATATATGTCGGGGGGTGTATCTAAAAACAGGTCGGTGGTCAGGCATCTTCAACGCATCATCGGGAAAGAGATTAAACTAGATCCACACTCACACCATTTGCCTGCCATTGGAGCAGCATATCTATTGTGGAAACAGATGGCCGGGGGGGATTCGGTCACAGAAACTGATTTGACCGGAATTCTGGTTGAAACCAAGGAACTGGAATACTTTTTTGATCCCCTAAAGGCAGGTGAAACTGCTACAGAAGAGGTGGAGGTTTTGGAGCATTTTCGTTTCTCCCCGGTTATAACAGACCATACCACTGGAGTTCAGATCGACAGATACCATGTTTCCTTCAAATCATTGTACAATTTCTACCTGGGAATTGATGTGGGATCCACCAGTTCCAAGGCGATTCTGCTGAATGAGCGTGGAGAAGCTTTTGCAGGATTTTATACCTATACATCGGGACAACCGCTAAAGGCCGTTCAGGCTTTATTTGAGGCCATTGAGCACCTTGCAGAAAAGTGCTCGACGAAGTTTTCAATCCTTGCATGTGGCACTACAGGTTCGGGCAGAAAATTTATTGGAAGCATCATCAGGGCAGACCAGGACCTGGATGAGATCACTGCACATGCCAGGGCAGCATATGAACTTAATCCGCTTACCGATACCATTATTGAAATTGGGGGCCAGGATGCCAAATTTACCCAGATGAAAGAGGGAATGGTCACATTTTCTCATATGAATACAGTCTGTGCTGCAGGAACGGGAAGTTTCATTGAGGAGTTGGCAGGAAGGCTTGGTGTGGGGCTTGAAGACTATGAACATATGGCCATGGGCCGGCCGGCACCACTGGCCAGCGATCGCTGTACAGTGTTTATGGAGAGGGATATCAACCAGTTAATGAGTGTTGGCTACTCGGTGGAGGAGGTTCTTGCCACAGTGATTCACTCGGTACGGGAGAACTACCTTAAGAAGGTAGCCAGCGAATCGCATATTGGAGACCACATCTGCTTCCAGGGAGCTACAGCTAAAAACAGGGCACTTGTGGCTGCTTTTGAACAACGGTTGAATAAGCCAATTTATGTCTCCAGGCTATGCCACCTGACCGGGGCACTGGGTACAGCGCTTATACTAAAAGAGGAGCATCAGGGACCGACCCACTTCCGTGGACTGGATCTCTATAAGAAGAGCATACCTGTAATGACCGAGACCTGTGACCTGTGTCTGAACAGGTGTGCCATAAGTGTGGCAAGCATTAACGGGGATAAACAGGCCTATGGCTTTCTATGTGGAAGAGATTATGATACGAAGAAATTCGTTAGTAAAGATAGTACAGGATTTGAGCTGCTTAAGGAGCGAAAAAGAATTATTAAGGCCTCCATGAAAGGCCGGCCGGATAAGGCGAGTGGCAAACCTCTGGTGGGTTTCCCTGCTACCCTTCACCTGATGGATGACTTACCGTTCTGGACCACTTTCTTTAGTGAATTAAATGTGCCTTTTTTTACAAGTGAAGGATTCAAAGATTCTTTAAAAACAGGAAAGAAGATTGCTGGTGCTGAATTTTGTTCTCCCATCGATTCCATGTATGGACATGTGGCCTATCTGGCTGAAAAATGTGACTATGTTTTTATGCCTGTCTACCTGGAATCCAGGATAAAGCCAGACCATACGGAGCGTTATTTCTGTTATTACACACAGTTCAGTGCATCATTGGCCTACCTGGAGGGAGTGAGGGATACTCAGAAACTGGTGAGTCCCATGATTAATTTTGCCAAAAGCAATGAGCACAATGTGAAGCTCCTCCTGGGTAGTCTGATTCAGATGGGATTTGATTCTCTATCGGCTTCAAAGGTCTCTATGGCTTTAAAAAAGGCACATGCCCAGACAGAGCAGTTGAAGCAGAATTTTGAGTTGCTTTACCAGAACAGGTCAATCCAGGAAGGAGATGTTTCTGTGGTGTTGTTGGGCAGACCCTATGTGGTACTCTCTGAGACTCTGAATAAGGGGATTCCGGATATTTTTACCCGAATGGGTGTTACTGCCTGGTACCAGGATATGCTTAAAGTGGATGAGAATCAGGATATAGCACTGGATAGGCTGCTTAAGAAAATTCCCTGGCACTTTGCTGCCAACATCATACGTGCAGCCGAACTGATTTGCCGGACCAAAGACCTCTATCCAGTGTTTATCACCGCATTTCAATGCGCCCCGGATTCATTTATTATAGAGTATTTTAAGCAGTTGATGCACCTCTATGGAAAACCTTATCTGATCATACAGATCGATGAGCACGATTCCAATGTGGGTTATGAAACCCGCATTGAAGCAGCATTGAGATCCTTCAGGAACCATTCCGGGGGTATGCCTGAAACCTCCAATCCAGATCTGGGAGGTCTGTTGCCGAAAGTGGAGACCAGTATAGATGGGAAAACTCTTCTGATGCCCAACTGGGATACGTTTGTCAGTCCACTGATTGTGGCAAATCTGCAGAGGGCCGGAATTGATGCCAGGATCATGGAGACAAATGATCTGACCATCAGAAAGAGCATGGTTCACAACACGGGTCAGTGTCTTCCCATCAATGTGATTGCTCAGAATTTTATAGAATATATTGAGAAATATAATCTCGATCCGGCTCAGACAATTTTGTGGACGACCGAGGCGAAAGTGACCTGTAACATCAGGCAATATCCATTTTATATTAAGCACATCCTCGAACAGCATGGAAACGGGATGGAGAAAGCAAGTGTCTATTCAGGTGAGATTGCACACCGTGAACTCTCCATCGGAGTAACCTACTACGCCTATTTTGCTTATATGCTTGGCGGACTGTTCAGGAAAGTATCGTGTCGCATCAGACCTTATGAACTGGAACCCGGACAAACTGATGCAGTATTTAAGCAGGTGCATCAGATTCTGATAAAGGCATTTTCAGGAGATAGTTCCATGGAAACAGCCATCAAAGATGGAATGAAACTGGTAGATGGGATTGCTTACGATAAGAAGTCCCGCAAACCACTGGTGGCCATATTTGGAGACCTTTATGTAAGGGACAACGATGTAATGAACCAGGATCTGATCGGAGCTATAGAACGGGCTGGCGGAGAGGCACTGATTACCTCTTATCACGAGTATACCAGAATCGTCATTGAGAATATTTTCCGCAGGGCAGCTGATCGTGGCGAACACGTGGAGACCAGTGTGAACCGCATACTGTTGAATGTGGTTAAGTTTATGGACGACAAATACTATAGACCATTCAGTAAGTACCTGGGGCCTTCACCGGTGATTAAACCGAAGGTCCTTGAGAAGCACCTTAGCAAGTTCAATATCAGTCGCCTACACTCGGGTGAATCCTATGATAACATTTTGAAAATCTTTTACATAATGGAGAACAATCCGCAGGTGTCACTCTTTGTCCAGACCAATCCCTCTTTCTGCTGCGCTTCTTTGGTCACCGAAGCCATGACACGTCGCATTCGTGAACAGACAGGCGTACCCATTGTAACCATTACCTATGATGGCACAAGCGACCAGATGAATGATGTAATTGTACCCTATATTCAGAATGCCAATTAAAGGTGAGCAGTTTTTGCCCCTCTTTTGAGTTATTTGGTTGAATCCCGCTGTGGTTCAATGACAAAAGCGTACCGATATTCCCGGGCGGGGATGGTGTATTGATCATGCACATGGCGGCCCCAGGAGGTATCGCCTCCCAGCCCCATCTGCTTATGGTCGATGTTCCACCGAACCAGGTTCCCCGGCTCTATATGGGCTCCATGTTTTGCCGTCAAAGGTACCAGTCCGGAAGCAGATTTACCTCCCTCTTTCCCTGGTTCGAAATCCAGTTCTTCAATTCCAAATGGCCAGGTACTGCCGTTTAGCAGTTGGTTATCGGTGGGGTATGCAGTTAGTGTGATCCTATCTGATTTCATGGTCATCCATCGTACATCGGTTTTGTTACCGGTTTCCTGAGGACGTGGATAGCGATGGAACTGATCCATGACGGCTCCCCGGTAAATTCCGATTTTCCCTGATGATTTTCTGTCCCAGTAGGTTTCATGAGGTCCCCGGCCGTACCATTCGGTGTGGCTGAACTTTGCGGGCAGGGTCATATAGATGCCCAGGCGCGGTATGTTGGGCAATGAATCTATCAACGGGGTAAACTGATAATCCAGCTGCAGCGCACCCGCCCCTGTCAGGGTATAGCTGATGGTAATGCTGGCGACTGAGTCGGGGAGGGAATAGAGAAGGGTAAAACTTACTCCACCATGGGTAGTTTTAGGTGGCTTTACCAGGGTAGGATGGGTCTCCACAGAGGCCTTTTTCCATACTGCAGCCCACTGGTGCATGCCGTTGCCCAAATCGTTGTCGGTGGGTGCCCTCCAGAAACTGGGCCTTATTTCTTCGCTGGTAATTAGCTCTCCGTTATAGGTCCAGTTTCTGATTACTCCTGTTTTATTATGGATACTCAAGGAAGTGTTCAAATTTTGGATGATGATCTGGTCCTGCTCTGTGGTGATCCTGTAATTTGCGTTGCTGGTGAGGGTGGCCGGTTTGGATTCGAACTCCTGGAGTATAAACTGTTCGAAGGCTACCTCATGTCCCGCTTTTATCAGATCCATATCACTCTTGGTATAAAGCTGAGCCAACAGGATGTATTCTCTGTTGCTATAAGGTACTGAGGGATCTATTTGAAATTTCATTTCACTCTGGTGAGGAATATTTATCTGGTTGAACTCCCCACTCTCTGTCAGGATACCATCCTCCAGAATGGACCATTTAAGAACATGGTTATCCATGGGAGCAAAATAATTCTTATTGGTCACGGTGAGTGCATGGCTTTCTCTATTCCAGTGAAAGGATACCGGTTGATAGACTTTTTTCACTTCATGCAGGTGAGGGTGAGGATTTCGGTAAGGATCCACCAGTCCGTTGTTCAGGAAATTGCCATCGGTAGGAAGATCCGGATGGTAGTCATGTCCGTAAGCCAGGTAGGGACTTCCCTTATCATCTCTGTACTCCAGTGCCTGGTCCACCCAGTCCCAGATGAAGCCTCCCTGCAGTTGGGGATAGGCTTCGATGATGTCCCAGTAATCCTGCAGGTTACCTACCGAGTTTCCCATGGCGTGGGCATATTCGATCATAATGGCGGGTTTGCCTGGATTGTTTTCCGCATAATCCACCAGCGATTGGGGCCTGGGGTACATGGGACAGAATATATCTGTATAGCTGTCTTGTCCGGCCGGTTCATATTGTACTGGTCTGGTGGAGTCCTGCTCCTTCAGCCATTGATAGCAGGAGCGGAAGAGTTCTCCTTCTCCTGCTTCATTTCCAAGCGACCAGATGATGATGGAGGGGTGGTTGCGGTCGCGATAGTACATTCGTTTAATCCGTTCCAGGTGGGCAGGTAACCACGACATCTCATTGCCCAGTTGAGTGGATTCACTGAGGGCCAGGGGATGGCTCTCAATGTTGGCTTCATCAATCACATACAGCCCATGGATATCGCACAGGTCATACCAGTAAGGGTGGTTGGGATAGTGGCTGGAGCGCACCGCATTGATGTTATTCTCTTTCATTAACCTGATGTCATGCATCATAGATTCCCTTGATACCACATGTCCTGTGAAGGGATCGGTTTCATGCCTGTCTACCCCTTTAATGTGGATAGCTTTTCCGTTGACCAACAGCTGGTTGTCCTGAATGGAGATATTTCTGAAACCAATATTTTTCCTTATGAACTGATTATTTTTCTGATTCTGTCTGTCCGTTAGACCAATGCTCATCACATAGCAAAAGGGATCTTCTGCCGACCATGGATTCACATTTTTCAGTATGGATTCCAGATTGAAGTTTTTTGAACTATTGGCCTCCACTTCAATCTCCTTCTCATGGCAGAGTAACTGCTTCGATCCCTGGTATAAACAGACCTTTATGGATCTCATGGCAGCTGACGCAGACCAGTTTTCCACCCGGTAGCCGAGAGTGAATTCCCCATGGGTGTATGAGGAGTCCAAACCTGCATAAACCTGAAAATCAGCTATGGCAATTCTGGGCTTGCAGTAGATATAGACTTCCCGTTCAATTCCACTCATACGGAGCATATCCTGACTCTCCAGGTAACTGGCATCGCTCCAACGGTACATCTGGATAGCCAGAAGATTTTCACCCTCCTTTATAAAAGGGGTGATGTTAAACTCTGCAGGAGTTTTTGATCCCTGTGAATATCCCAGGAACTGGCCATTTAAATAGAGATACATGGCCGATTTTGCGCCGGCAAAGTGCAAAATGCATTTCTCTTCTGACCACTCTTCCGGAATTTGAAACCGATGTCGGTAGGTGCCTACCGGATTGTAGTCTTTAGGAGCCTGGGGCCAGGTGGTGGTGAATGGGTACCGCTCGTCCAGGTAAATGGGGTGGCCATAACCTTCCACTTCCCAGTTGGAGGGGACCGGGATGGTAGCCCAGTGACTGTCATCCAGATCTGTCCTGAAGAAATCTTCTATTCGTTGATGTGGAGAGCGCACCCATTGGAATTTCCAATGGCCGTTTAAGGAGAGAAATCGCCCGGATTGTAAGGGTTCGGCCAACGCTGCGAGAGAATCGGATTCATAGGCTATGAAATCGGCGTGAGGCATCAGTTTATTGACACCAAACACTAGGTGATCTGAATGTAAATTCTGTTTCTGTTGTGAAGTAGAATTGGTGCATGAACAGGACAAACCCCATGTAATGGTAAAAAAAGTAACCCTCATGAAACCATAGATAAACCGGCTCATAATTTCATAAAATCTTCGTTGAGCACTTTTCTTAAGTTTGTGAGCAGCAGGTCTGCATGTACCATGGAGAATACAAGAGGTGGCTTTATCTTAAGTACATTTTCATCTTTCCCGTCGGTACTCATCAGTATACCTAACTCTTTCATCCGGTTGGCTAAATGTGCTGCTTTTTCCGTAAGAGGGTTCATGGAGTGGTTGGTGAATTCAATGCCCAGGAAAAGTCCCTGGCCCCTGATGTCTCCCATTTCGGGATACTCTTCCTGGAGTTTTACCAGTTCAGATTTCAGATAATTCCCTACTTCCAGTGCATTCTTCTGAAGCTTTTCACTCTCTATGATCGACAGCACCTCTTTCCCTATGGCACAGGAAACCGGGTTGCCACCAAAGGTGTTGAAGTACTCCATCCCATTGGCAAATGCCTCGGCTACCTCCCTGGTGCAAACCACTGCAGCCAATGGGTGCCCATTCCCGATGGGTTTTCCTATGGTCACTATGTCGGGAACCACTTCATGCAGCTGAAATCCCCAGAAAGCACTTCCCACACGACCACATCCCACCTGTATCTCATCCGCAATACAGATACCTCCCGCCTTTCTTACCGATTCATAGGCAATCTTAAGGTATCCACCGGGTAATTCGATCTGACCCCCGCAGCTGAGGATGCTTTCACAGATAAAACCTGCCACATTGCGTCCCAGCGAATGGATGTTATCGATCTGCATCTGGATGTGACTGGCATAATCAGTTCCCGTATGATTTCCCCGGTAAATACCCCTGTATGAGTCAGGCAGAGGAACAATGTGCGTATGTTCAGGAGCTCCCTTCCCTCCCTTGCCATCGAATTTATAGGAGCTTACATCCACGCATCCATTGGTATTCCCATGATACCCCACCTCCACGGCTATCATATCCCTTTCCCCTGTGCAGGCCCGTGCCATCCTCAATGCCAGTTCATTGGCCTCGCTGCCCGAGTTTACAAAATGTACCACAGATAGTTCGCCGGGAAATGTGAGGAGAAGGGCTTTTGCAAATTCTTTAATATTGTCGTGCAGGTAACGGGTATTGGTGTTCAGTACAGCCATCTGTTGCTGACCAGCTTTCACCACATCCGGATGTTCGTGTCCCACATGAGCCACATTGTTTACAGTATCCAGATACCTTCTACCCAGATGATCAATTAAGAATGCTCCTTCACCACGTACGATCTTCAAGGGTTCACTATAGGATAAGCTAAGGCTTTTGCCCAGGTGTTCTTTTCTGTACTGAATGGTTTCAGCCAGACCGGAATTATTTCGCAGCTCCAGATCCTTTATTTTAAAAAGCAGGTTGGGATCGGGACAAATACTTCTCCATACCTCCTGTTCGCCGGGGTAAGCTACACCGGGAAAATCATTTACATAGCCCAATGTGGATAGCATAAGCTGAAAATGTAAGTGGGGAACCCAGTTACCGTTCTCGTGGGAATTGCCAATTTTACCAATGCAGTCCCCCCGTTTAATGCTTTGTCCCGCCTGCGCAAGTTCAAGGCTCTCCGGAGAGAGGTGGCCATGTAAAGAGAAAAACTCAATCTCCCGGTCCAGATGTTTTAAAATAATCAGGCCCCCATACTCTTTATCACCTGCATCGTTCACGGAAGTTACCACTTCTCCGTCAAAGAGGGCATGTACGGGTGTACCTGGGGGGACCCATAGATCGATACCAAGGTGAACGGTCCTGCTTTCGGGCCCACTGTTACCAGGTCTGTCGTAGGCCAAAGAGGTGTAAACCGTCCGCGGCTCCAGGTATCCCCCTGCGATGATCCGGTGGGGCTCCTGGTTTTGCAGAAGACTCAGCTTATATTGAAAATGCTCCAGGTCAGCCAGTTCCGATTGATGTCCGATCCATAGACTGGATACACTCAAATCCAGTGACATAACC
>JAOZUK010000539.1 GCA_029938715.1 Bacteroidales bacterium
AATCAGTTAACAGATATTTATAAAGTGATTGATGAATCATGAACTCATTTGGTAAACTATTTAGTGTCAGCATTTATGGGGAATCTCATGGAGAGTCTGTGGGTATTGTAGTTGATGGTTGTCCCGCAGGAATCCCATTAAAATATTCCGATTTCAATTCCGATTTTTCAAGACGAAAAAGTGGAGCTAAAGGAACCACGCCCAGAAGGGAGGCCGATATTCCCCGGATTATGAGTGGTGTTTTCAACGAGCATACAACCGGGGCCCCTGTGATGATCATGTTTGAGAATAGCAATACACGCTCCATGGATTACAGTAAGTTAAAGGAGATACCCAGGCCAGGTCATGCCGATTTTACAGCTCGGCACAAGTTTGGGGGCTACCAGGATTACCGGGGTGGAGGACATTTTTCTGGCCGTTTAACCCTTGGACTTGTGGCAGCAGGTGTTATTGCCAAAAAGATCATCAATCCCATGATGGTATCCGGAACCCTTCTCGAGGTTGGAGGGAGCACTGATATTGAATCAGCTGTTGACAGGGCGATGGAGCAGAAGGACTCCATTGGAGGAATTATCCAATGCAGTATTGAACATGTACCCGTTGCCCTTGGTGAACCCTTTTTCAATTCGGTGGAGGCGGTAATGAGCCACATGATATTTTCCATTCCAGCCATCAAGGGCATTGAATTCGGTTCGGGTTTCCAGGCTGCGAAAATGACTGGAAGTGAGCACAACGATAATATCTTGAATAGGGATGGGACCACCGAGACCAATCATGCAGGAGGGATCAACGGGGGGATAACCAGCGGTAATGAAATAGTATTCAGGGTGGCTGTGAAGCCGACCTCCAGCACCCATCAGGCACAGCGCACCGTAAACCTCAGTACAGGTAAACTGGAAGATCTGACTATTGAAGGCCGGCACGATACATGCATTGCCCTCCGGGTACCGGTAGTGGTTGAGGCCGCTGCTGCCATTGTGATGGCCGATTTTCTACTGCAGTCTCAGCAGGTGGAAAGGATTATTAAACATTAAATAGAATAGTAAGATGCGAATCGCGATCATAGGAGCCGGTAACATGGGCTCATGGCTGGTAGAGTCTCTCTGCCTCGACTACGAAGTTGGGGTATATGATGTGGACCGAAGCAAATTAAAATATTTTTTCAACTCCCGAAAGTTTCTTTATTACGAGGAGATTATGGATTTCAAGCCCGATATTCTGATCAATGCGGTGAGTCTGGACCGGACCATTGAGTTATTTGATGAAATTGGATCCTATCTGCCCGAGAATTGCATTATTGCTGATATCACTTCGGTAAAGAGCGGGCTTTCGGAATACTATAAGAAGCTGGGTAAGAGGTTTGTATCTACCCACCCCATGTTTGGACCCACATTTGCAAACCTGAAAGACCTGAGCAATCAGCATGCGGTCATTATTACCGAGTCAGATGAAGAAGGGAAAGTATTTTTCAGCGATTTCTATAAGAAGTTGAAAATCAACATCCACGAATATTCTTTCAAGGAGCATGATGAAACTATTGCCTATTCGCTTTCCATCCCATTTGCATCCACCATGGTCTTTGCGGCCTGCATGAAAGAGCAGGAAGCACCCGGGACCACCTTTAAAAAGCACTTTAATATTGCGGAGGGATTGCTGTCAGAGGATGATTACCTGCTTTCAGAGATTCTTTTGAGTCCCGATAGCCTGGGTCAGGTAGAGCGGATCAGCGAACAGATGGAATCTTTAAAGGCCATGATACGCTCCCGGGATAAGGATCAACTAAAGAATTTCTTTGCGATGTTACGGAGCAACATCGGTCTGAAGTCTCAGTAAAAGAACCCTGCTTGTTTTATCGGTGATTCTGAAGCGGTGATCGATCCGGTGTCCCATGATCCAAACGATCTTCTTTCCCGATGCCATGATCCAGGTCTGCTGCTTTTCCGGAACAGAAATCTTATTATCCACAAAAAAATCGCTCAGTTTTTTAATCTGGTTCATTCCCAATGGAAAAAAGTAGTCTCCATGTTGCCAGTGACGAATCGTAAGCGGAAACTGAAGCTCATCACAATCAAGACAGGCGATGT
>JAOZUK010000540.1 GCA_029938715.1 Bacteroidales bacterium
AGAAGGACTTTCCTGAAAACCGGAGGAGTGGTTTCTGCCGGTCTGGCTGCCATGCCCCTGAAGGGAGTGTCGGAGACACAGAACCCGGAAATGGATGGTTCGAAGAAAGCAGATGTGAAGACCGCCACCTATGACACCTATCCGGAAGCAGCCTTCCCGGTAGAACTGGGCATGGGATTTAACTGGTTTGAACACCTTGGTTCAGGTGGTTATTATGGACGCTGGGAGAAGTACCCGCTTTCAACTAAAATCTATCCTGATATGGACGACAGGAAAGGTTGGGATGCAATCGAAAAGGGATTGAATGAGCTGAACCCTGGCTGGTTCAGGTTTGGATTACCACCTGATCCTCATGTGGATAAAAACGGTAGGTTCCATGGAGATACGGTTCATTTCAAGCATCTTGAGTGGCTCGATGGGTGGGCCACAAAATATAACCGGACCATTTTGCTGGATAATTTCTTAATCCCCCGTTACTACGAATATCCTTTGCCTGAGGGAACCGGGGATCCTGGAAGTTCCATTATCAACATGGCGGCCGAAAACAACAGGGAATATGCTGAGAATTTTGTGGTGCCAATGATCGACTATGTTGTCAATGAATTAAAACTAGAGTCTGTCAGGTACTTTAACCCGGTGAATGAGCCCATGGAATATGGAGTTTATCAAACCCCAAATAATGAACCCGATGCCATGGTGCATTATGTGGAGATGTACCGTGAAATAAGAAAGGCACTGGATCATAAGGGGATCACCCGGGAGAGAATGGGGCTGATCGGTTTTGATACAATGTACCCCATTAAATATGCCCTGCATGAGTTGACCCAGAAAGTGGATATTGCTCCTTATATCGATGCTTATTCGCTCCACCACTACAACCTTCGCCTGGATTGGCTTCCGCCGGACTCAAATCCGGATGTGTGGCGGGAGTATTTCTACAAAGGTCTGAATATTACCATCGAGCAGGACGATAAGATGTTCCTGGAGTTTGCCAGGAAGCAGGACAGGTCGCTCTGGGCGCTGGAAATGGGAACATTCTATTATGGCAAATTCCATAATCCGGCAGGAGTGGCATCCATTGATGCAACCATCACTGTGGCTGAAGGTATTATCCGTGCCATTAATACCGGGATTTCGGCCTTTTGCATCTGGTCGCTGATGAATCCCAATGATGTGGATGGCCACTGGGCTGTTATGGGGCAAAAAGGGGGGGAGTTGATCAAATACAAATACCCATTTGCTATTTACAGTTTGATATCCAATCACTTTCTTCCCGGGTCTAAAGTTTATCCCGTTCTCCCAAGCCAGGATTCACCCGAGATCGTTCACATACATGCTACTTTCCTTGAGGCACCGAATGGTGATAAAACCATGCTGCTGGTCAATGACCACCCGAATGATCAAAAAACCGCAGAGTTTCAACTGCCCGCAAGTTGGGGAGATATTTCCGGATTTGATGTTTGTACAGCAAACAGGGAGATATTGAACAGACCATCCGGCCGGGTTGATGTACAGGACAACAGGATCAGGGTGACCTGTGAACCATTCAGTTTACTTGGATTGAATGCAAAAGCTTAAAATGATACTTTCAGACTAAACAAATATTAAACCGATGAAAAGTTTTTTTCCCCTATCGTTGTTGATCACAATTATCTGCATAAGCCCTGTTATTTCCCAGGAGGTCAGCACCTCCTCACTGTTGGATGAACTAACAGACCTGAAGCGCCTGTCCGAATTAGCGAAACCTGAATATGAGGTAATCAATTTCAGTTCATATGACAGGCAGAGTGAAAATAAGTGGAGGGACCAGCGAGGCTGGTATTCAAATTCCGATGGTTTTGGAAAGGAGCCAATACCGAACTTCGCAGGAGTCATCGAACCTGCTGACAAGGAGGGCAATGGAAAATTTGTGATTTGTGATGTTCAGGGGCCCGGGGCCATTGTCCGTGAGTGGACTGCGGCCATCAATGGCGAAATTACTGTTATTCTTGACCATCAGGAGACACCACTGTATCAGGGCTCCGCAGATTATTTTTTCCGGCACGCTTATGATGCAATCTTAAATATTCCCGATCCCTCACAC
>JAOZUK010000056.1 GCA_029938715.1 Bacteroidales bacterium
CACCCAATATCCTCTTCTGTATTTCAGATGATCAGTCCTGGCTGCATACCTCCATTGGTGGATGTAAAGCAGTTCAGACTCCTGGTTTTGACCGGGTTGCCAGAGATGGTATTATGTTTAGCCAGGCATTTTGTGCTGCACCGGCCTGTGATCCTTCACGAGCCGCCATTTTAACCGGACAGGATATTTGGCGGCTTAAGGAGGCCGCGTGCCATGGGGCAGGTTTTCCTGCTGGGTTTATGGTATATCCGGATATCCTTGAAAAAGCAGGATACAAAGTTGGTCATACCGGCAAGGGCCGGGGAGCTGGCTCTCCGGAAATAAGCGGTCGCACCCGGGATCTGGCCGGACCGGCATACAGTAAAATCAGAATCAAGGCTCCGCTAAATATAAGCAACACAGATTATTTTGCAAATTTTGAAGCTTTCCTGAAAGAGAAGGAAGCCGGTCAACCGTTCTGTTTCTGGTATGGTGGACATGAGCCGCATCGCGGATACAAAAAGGGGATCGGATTGGAATACGGTAAAAATCCGGAGGATGTGGTTGTTCCAGGATTTCTGCCTGATACGCCGGAGGTACGTAGTGATATGCTCGATTATTTTGTGGAGATAGAGTGGTTCGACAGTCACCTGTGTCGAATGCTTGAAATACTGGAGGAGCAGGGGGAACTCGATAATACAATTGTGGTGGTAACATCAGATAATGGAATGCCTTTTCCAAAGGCCAAGTCCAATCTGTATGAATACGGTACCCGAATGCCCCTGGCCATCATGTGGCCTTCCCGAATTAAAAAGGGCCGTACGGTGGATGATCTGGTTAGTCTGACAGATCTGGCTGCAACTTATCTGGAGGCTGCCGGGATCCCGGTTCCGAAAGAGATGACCAGCAAGAGCTTAATGCCGATCCTGTTATCGGAAGAATCAGGGTTCATCGATCCTGATCGCACAGCTGTTTATACAGCCAGAGAGCGGCATGGCTGGACCCAGAAAAACGGTGAAATCTATGCTATGCGGGCTATTCGAACCAATGAATATCTCTATATCAGAAATTATAAACCTCATCTCTATCCTGCTGGGTCGCCTGATTTTCGCTATAACTTTGGTCTAAGACCATTCGGTGATGGTGAGGGGGGAGGCTCTCGTGAAGCCATTTTACAAAATAAGGAGACAGAAAAAGGGAAATATTATTTTGATCTGGGTTATGGGAAGCGTCCCGCTGAAGAGTTGTATCATGTAAAAGAAGATCCATTTCAAACCAACAATCTTGCTGATAACCCCGATTATGCTGATATAAAGGGAAAAATTCGTCAAACGCTGGATGAAACCCTTATCCAAACCGGAGATCCGAGAGCATCAGGAAATGCAGAAGTATTTGAGAATGCTTTGTTTTACGGACCTCAAGGTATGGAAACCGAAGGCATGGATTACAGAACCTGGCTTAGAAAAAATCGGGATAATACCATCCAGGTTCCGGCTTCTTCCACTATGTCATCGGATACGAAAACCAACCCGGATCCTGAAACCAATCCGGAAATGATTTTTGTTGAAGGGGGGACGTTCCAAATGGGGGATTCCTTTGATGACGGTGATGCTGATATTGATGAGCTTTATCTCCACAATGTGAATGTGGGCTCTTTTTTCATGAGTAAGTATGAAATTACTCAGAAGGAGTTTGAGGCGCTTATGGGTTACAACTCATCCTATTTCAAAGGTGACAAATTGCCCGTTACAAATCTCAACTGGCTCGAAGCCATGCTTTTTTGCAACAAGATGAGTCAAGCGGAAGGACTAATACCCTGTTACAATATCGATGGATGGGATTATACAACATGTGATTTTGAGGCAAATGGCTACAGGTTGCCCACTGAAGCTGAATGGGAATATGCTGCAAAAGGCGGAGAGAAGAGTCAGGGTTTCAAATATGCCGGAGATTCTGAATTAGACAGGGTCGGCTGGTACTTAAAAAATACAGGTGCAGAACCAAAACCTGTTGGAGGAAAAAAGCCCAACGAACTGGGATTACATGATATGAGTGGCAATGTGTCGGAGTGGTGCTGGGATGCCTATGGAGAGGATTATTATGAAAAAGCTCCCTTAAACGATCCCACAGGACCAGAGTTCAAAGGGAAACCGGTATTTCGGGGAGGAAGCTGGATCAATAATCCATGGAATGCAAGAACAACAACACGGCTGACCGGCTGGGCGAGTTCATCACCATCGTACCTTGGATTTCGTGTGGTTCGGAACTCTGATAGATAGTCGTCGTAACAATCGAAAAGGGGATTTGAAATGAAGAAAATACTCATTTTACTATTGGCCATGGTATCCTGTACATCTCAGGTAAAAGAGAGAGGCGTAATGCAGGAGAATGAAAGAATGCTGACGGTAAAGAGCATCAATCAAACTTCCACTGATTGGATCAATATCCATAAGATCAATCATGTAGTTGACCGTCCGGTCAGGATGAAGCTAAAAGGCGAGCTGGGATTCCGTGCTTCACGCAATATTCGACGCATAAAAGAGGAGTTGCCCTATGCCGAGGAGTATTTGCTGGGTCAGATTTCAGGAGAAAAGGGTCTGTGGAGTAATTTTGCCCGTTTTCACGGCGATGTTGCAGGCAGGTATATCCTGGCTATGACCTATGCGGAATCAGACAATAATAGCCCTCCCGGGTACCTTCAGGATCTGGTAGATAAGGCAATTGCCCTGCAAAATGAAGATGGCAGTTTTGGGGTCATTCAGTATGAGGAGAATCCTTTGAATATGCATAAGGCTTATGGGAATGGTTGGATGTTGAAAGCTCTATCCCAGTATGCCATTACATTTAAGCAGAAAGAGGCGGAAAAGGCAGCCGTAAAGCTGGGTGATTTCTATATCAGGACCTACAGTGACTGGGAGGCCGGTCCGGAAAATGAAAGGCGCAATGATGGGAATTATGCGGTTTCACGTAGCGGTTTTTTTCATGGTTTTGATGGTTTAATGACCCTTTATCGCCTTACGAATGTCAAGAAGTATTTTGATTTAGCAGAGAAATTTGTTCCTCTGCTCACACCTCTCAGCGAAGCAGATCATGCACATATGTACCTTACTTCGCGCAGGGGTCTCCTGGAGTACTACTCCATGATCAACGACACGTCGTCGGTAAATTTACTTACTGATGAATTGAAGAGGGTTTATAAGACATTTATCTTTGAAACAGGCGGTGTCCCGGAACGGTTTGTTCAGGATGACGAAAAACGCAATGATCCTCAAAGACATGGTGACGATGAAGCATGTGGCCTGTTCGATTGGGAAATTCTGACCATGCGGATGTTTGAAGTCACAGGTGATCCTGTTTGGATTGAATATGCCATACTGAACCTGGAAAATGCCATCTATTACAATCAAACTCATAATTATGGGTTTGGAGCCTGTAGCATGGGATCGGTGTACAAAGAGCGAAGAAAGGAGGCCCCCTGGTGTTGCACACTGTTCGGTCCTTATGGATTGCTGGAATCTTCAAGCAGCTGGGTGGCAAAAAAGTCAGGCCTCCTTGAAATTAATCACATGGTATCGGGGGAGTTTGAATTTGAAGGGGGAGAGCTGGCAATTCTTACCACTGATAATGAAAAGGGAATCTTTCGAGTTGAATTGAAAAACAGGGCAGAGATTGAGAACGTCTCTCTACACGTTCCGCATTGGTTGAAACCAGAAAGTGTTTCATGCCATGTGGAAAATGGTCGTCTTAAACTGGAGGTCCCACCCTCCGGTGTACTGGAAATACCATATTCATACCGGGTCTGGATCTCCGGAAGCCGTACATCACCTGACAAAATAGATGGTTTTGAGGACGGTGAAACCGGAGTGCTGTTTTACGGTCCCTGGTTACTGGCACACCATTTTCCCAACGACATACAAATTGTGAATCTGCAGCTCGACAGGGAAGGATTTATTACAAATTTCTCAAAAGAGTATATACGTGGAATAAATATCTATGGTGAAAGCACCAGGGTAACCATTCCTTCTGATATTGAAATCAATCCCAATGATGTTGCCCGTGGAATTGATGAAAAGTCCGGTGAACTCTATCTTTATCCTATACGCGACAGAGAGTCTGTTTGGAGTAGCGCAACAGAGTTGCGGTTTACACATCTTTAATTCTTGGAAACATTAAATATTTAAATAATTAATGTTTGGTGAGGAGAAAAGCGTACTTTTAAGGTTGAAAGTCGAGCATACATTAAAAAACACTTATTACTAATGCCTGATATATTATATCCAATAAATCCTGATAGAACTATTCCATGGAACAATCTTCCCTTGTTACCTATTCGAGAGGAACTCTATCGAACCGTTGAGATCATGGAGCAGCTAGGCAATGCTAAAGCTGCATTGGCAAGGCTTCATGGTCGAAGTGCAGTGATTCCTAATCAGGGACTATTGATAAACTCGATAAGTCTACTGGAGGCAAAAAGCTCAAGTGAGATTGAGAATATTTTTACAACTGATGACGAGTTATATAAAGCATATAGTGATCAGAAAGTTGAAACAACCGGAGCCTCTAAAGAGGTTTTAAGATACCGGGAAGCACTTTGGTCTGGCTATAATTATTTACGGAAATCCAACTTATTTGACCAGGACTACTTCATCCGGGTATTTCAAGAAATAAAACAGACGGCAGAAGGAATTCGGCCTGAGTTCTTGAATACTACTATTAAACAAGGAGGTACACAACCAAATGCCGGTCAGGTAGTATACACACCACCAAAAGGGTTGTCTATCATCCAAAATAAACTAAACAATCTTGTTGAATTTCTGAATAATGATGAGCAATATTCTATGGATCATCTCTTGAAGATGGCTATTGCTCATTTCCAGTTTGAAGCCATTCATCCCTTCCGTGACGGAAACGGAAGAACCGGACGTGTGTTTAACATCCATTACCTGACAAACAAAGAATTATTAGATGTTCCTATCCTATTCCTTAGTCGATATATTCTTGATCATAAGGAAGACTATTATTTCACTATGATGGGTGTTTCTCAAAGAGGTAATTGGAAAGACTGGATTCTGTATATGCTTCGAGCTGTTGAAAACACAGCAAATATCACCTTCCACAAAATCAATGATATTGTGCATACGAAAGACTCCGTTTTGGATTATATTAAGAAGGGTGAACGAAAATTCAAAAGTCCTGAAGATCTTATAGAATTTTTGTTTACTCAACCTTTCACAAAGGTACAGCACCTGGTTGACTCAAAGATCTACGCTGAAAATACAGCAAGGGAATATTTAAATAGATTATGTGAAATGCAGGTTTTAGAAAAGAAAGAAATCGCCGGACATCACTACTATCTGAATCAGGAGTTATACAGGATACTGTCAGAATAATCAGAGTTCTTTTCCACTATATGCGTAAATCTGAACGCTTCATTAGCTACCTGGTACAATTACATCACAAAGCTGGGATCCGAGCCAACCGTCCCCACCAGATTTGGCATGCAGATATTACAGTTGTTAAATGCCTCAATGGAATGAAAAGCTATGTCTTTCCTTTCACAGCCAATGCTCAGACTTAAAATACCATCAACCTATCCTGTTAACCGGGTAACTTTATCAAATCCTCTGGTGTATTCAGAGGGAGTCATTGCCTTGATCCTTTTAAATTGCCTGTTGAAGTTCGATAGGTTTGAATAGCCGCTTTCATAGCATATCCGTGAGATACCCAGATCACTTTCGGTAAGTAACCTGCATGCATATCCGATGCGAACTTCATTCAGGAATGATACAAATGTTCTCCTGGTTCTTTCTTTAAAATACCTGCTGAATGCCTGGGGAGTCATGTGTGCATAATGGGCTACTCTATTCAGATCCAGGTCGGATCTGAAATGCTCCAGGATAAAGGCATATATGGCATTTAATCTTACCGATTCTGTTTTATTCAGTTGGGTAGAATAGCCCATACTTGATAATTCTATGTACTGTTTTTGCTGGGCCAGTGTATATAAAATATTTAACAATTCTAAGGTTCGTTCAAAATCATTCATTTGAAGGATTCCTTTAATCCGACCAGGTACCTTGTGATGGTCTGAAAGGGGGAAAAGCAATCCACGGTAGGACTTCTTTAACAGATCTCCAATCCCCCTGAAAGCAGGATTCTCAAAGAAATGTTCTCCCAGAAAATCGGGAGGGAACTGGATAACAATCTGCTGGGCAATCAGATCCGATTTTTCCGATTCCTGACCGTACCAGCTGTGGGGAAGATTGGGTCCAATCAATAAGAGCATGGGCCCCTGTAAATCAGAAATATAGTCTCCCAGATTAATGGTTCCCCGGCCCTGACTGATAAGTGTGAGTTCAAATTCGGGGTGTACATGCCATGGAATATCGAACCGGGTAAAATGCTCCTCCTTTACCAGGAAGGACGACTCCGAAAGCAGAACTTTTTCAAACAGCGGATCATGTGGCATATCATAAGGATATTAGTACAATTTTACATATTTTATTTTTCTTTTGTTAAAATTGTATCAGGACTTATTAAAATATGTGTGGCTGCAAGTGAATAATCACCTTACTTTTATCGTATGAATGGCAAAACTCAATTCAACCAGAGGTATATCTGGATGATCACATTTGCTGCCGCCATGGGAGGATTCCTGTTTGGCTATGATTTTGTAGTCATTGGCGGAGCAAAGCCATTTTATGAGCCTTTCTTTGATTTGCTTACACCCTTGCAAAGGGGATGGGGGACCAGTTCGGCCATCGTGGGGTGTGTGATTGGCGCCCTGCTTTGTATTTTACTTAGCGATAAGCTAGGACGCAAGCGATTGTTGATGTTTTCAGGTTTCCTTTTTGCCTTTTCTGCTTTGGGCACGGCACTTTCTGAAACCTTTTTTTCTTTTAATGCTTTTCGGATGATAGGGGGAGTTGCAATGGGAGCAGCTTTAAATCTTTCCCCAATGTATATTTCAGAGATTGCTCCTGCCGATAAACGAGGCATCCTGGTCACCATCAATCAGCTTATGATCATGATCGGAATCCTGACTGCCCAGATTGTGAACCTGTTGATTTCCAGAGTGGATACTGAGCTGATTGCCAATCCGACACTCCAGATGATCAAAGAGAGCTGGAGTGGACAACTGGGGTGGCGATGGATGTTTGGTGTTGAGGCCATCCCGGCCATACTCTTCTTCCTGCTGATGTTCCTGGTTCCCGAGAGTGTGCGATGGCTCGTAAAGAATGGGCAGGAAAAGAAGGCCCATAAGGTTCTGAAGAAGATGGGAGGAGAGGATTACGCTACATATGAAGTTAAAGATATTCAACAGACCATCTCACAGGATAATGTGGGTCATGTTAATTTCAAGGAGCTTTTGAATAGCAAAATATTGAAGCTTATCGGTCTGGGGGTATTCCTGGCTTTTTTGCAACAATGGAGCGGGATCAATGTGGTCATCTATTATGCTTCAGATATTTTTCAGGCAGCTGGATTTAATCTCCAGGAGATGATGGTACAGATTGTGGCCATTGGACTGGTGATGTTGCTCTCTGTATTTGTCACGATTTTCACCGTAGAGAAACTGGGCCGCAGGAAAATATTGCTGATGGCCACCTTATCGATGGCTATTGTTTATGGATTGATCGGAGGGGGATTTTATATCGGTAAGACGGGCACTACACTGGTAGTCTTGATGTTGGTAAATGTAATGTTATACTCACTCTCGCTGGCCCCGCTTTTCTGGGTAGTCTTGTCCGAAATCTATCCCAACAGGATAAGGGGGGCCGCTATGTCTATTGGAGCCATGGCCCATTGGCTTGCCAATTTCGCACTTACTTTTAGTTTTCCAACCATCAAGGAAAATATTGGCTGGGCCAATAACTTCTGGCTCTATGGCTTAATCTGCCTCATCGGCTTCTTTGTATTATACCGCTATTTACCTGAGACTAAAGGGAAAACCCTGGAAGACATTGAGCGTGAGCTTGCCGATTGAGTTTGATTTCTGCGCTTTAATTGCCGTACTTATCGATCAGATCATTCAGGCTCCTGCGGTAATACGAGAAATTCTTAAAATTCACCTCCGGCGGAATAAAATGATCTCCAAAGGGAATGTATCCACCTGTCTTCAAAACATAATCCACAGACTCCAGCATAGTATCAATGCGTTTTTCACCAAACTGAATTTCAGATTTGGAGATTCCTCCCAACATTTGCAATTTGGGATACGCTTTACGCACTTTGGCCACATCCATGCCACAGTGAACCTCAAAAGGATACATTCCGGTAACACCCGCCTCCATAAATACCGGAATGAGTTCATTGCAATCTCCGTCGGTGTCGAGCAATATGATATTCACGCCCTTTGATTTCAGGAAATCAGCAATGCGCTTGATATACGGCGATAAAAACTCTTGCACCATAGGGACAGAGATCATGGAACCTTTCCCAAAGGAGATATCTTCAAATATCTGCCAGTGGTCGATCTCCACCTGTGAGATTACCTCTTCAAAAACAGCCAGCCATATAGAAGTGAAGGTATCTAAGATGTCATGCACCAGATCAGGCTCCATGCAGTACCAGAGGAACAGGTTTTCATATCCGATCAGGTGTGCCAGGGTGCCAAAAAAGCCTTGCGGATATCCCCCGATGGCCAGGGGATAGTCGCGGCTATTGTATTCTTTTACCAGCTCCGGCCAGTTTTCCGGGAAACGCTCCGACAGGTTGTCCAGGTTCAACCGTTCAGCTTTCAGCTTCTCCCAGCTGGCCCGGTCTTTAATGGGCCATTCAAGTGAGGTTGGAATGGTGGATTCTTCCTTCAGGAACACACGTTTTACGCCATCCACATCGATATAGGTAAATCTATCCTGGTCCTCCCCTAAAACTTCCACATCAAACATGGGGCAGAAGTGCAGGTTTACATCCACCAGTCTCTGGGTTTCATCCATCCCAAAATGACTCTTCACATCGTGATCCAGGGGGAAACCCTGGGTGGGCCAGTAGAGTCCCCCTGCCATCACTGCAATGCCATCGGGTAGCTTTTCTGTTCCCCTACACGTCCAGGCGGTATTGTATAGGGAGGAGGTGGGGGTAGTGATCCGTTTATCCACAACGGGATAATGTACCCGGGGAAGGCCCTGCTCATACCAGTTGTTCAATGCTTTCCCCCAGTATCCGAATTCCCATTTGAGGGACCGGACTGCAGGATCGAAATTCATGGTGGCCAGAAATCGTTCTCTTGCATTCATGATTTTTCTTGTTTAACGTTTTATGAACTTATCAAAAGGATGGCGAAGGTGGAATCGGGAGCAGGTGATGAATTGGGTTCCAGTTCAATCACTACCGCATGATGACCATGTGGAGCATCCAGGATGAATTTTCCATTTGCACTTTTCAAGATCTTGCCATTCACGCTTACTTTAACGATCTGACTTCCTGCTCCTTGCCATGAGAAATCATACACAGCATCCCGCCAGCATACGTGATGAAGCTCAGTTAACGGTTCCGAATCCAGCGGGTTGGGATTGGTAAGGGAAATGCCCTTTCTGTCCTTTTGAATCCCATACACCCCACTGATCAGCATATGGAAGAAATTGCCATTGTCCCAGCTTCTTCCGGCCCCCCCGGTCAGGTAACCATAAACTCCGGCTCCCTCTGGAAAGGGAACACCCCCGGCATCTCCCTTATGCTCCATCAACAGGCTGTAAATTCTGTCCCGGTTGTTGTAATGTCCCTTTTTCCCCCTCAGGTAAATATCCAGAAAAGCCAGCCAGGTCACACTGGAACACTCCATAACACTTTCATCATTTTTACCTGCAGGAGCGCAGTACATGGGACCATAATCCAGATTGTAGATGGCATCAAAAGAGGCATCAAGTTTGGTGAAAATATCGTGGTCCTGTTTTCTGCTGGTCATATCGCACCATATGGGTACCAGGTTGTTGTAAGGTATGAAGAGATCATGGATGCTGTCATATGTTTCTCCGACGGAACGCATTTGAATGTAATACCCGCCTCCAGGATCCTGTTTCCATAAACCACCCTCCTCAGTGGTCTTGTTCATGGTCTCCTTTACCTTTTCTGACAATTGTGATAAATGACTTGAAAAAGCATCTTTCCCCAGTTCCCCGGCCAGGGAGGACACCCTTTGGTAGGCCAGGCTTGTTTTGGCGCACATCAGGGGTTCCTCAGAATCTTCCTTGATCCACATATAGTCGTAACTGCCCTGAATGGCATCAGGCAGGGAATTTCCATCTGTATCCAGGAGCTCAAGGGTTTCTGTTACATATTCAATCTCATTCCAGATGGATCTGATAAATTTAATATCACCACTTAATTCCCAGTAGTCATGGCAAAGCAAAAGGAAGTCGGCCTGTGATTCGGAACACCAGGGGAATAGATTAAGCGCAGATTTCAGACCTGTTGTATATGCCTGTGGAACATAGTACCTTTTATTATCCAGCGGCCACAGTTCACTCTGTCCAAGTGCCTGGTTTCTCTCCTTGGCCAGAATCAGTAACTGAATGGATGATTTCATCATCTCCAATACCCGGTCATCACCAGCCTGTGCCCAACCCAGGAAGCCCCAGTAAAGGTCCCTTGTCCAGACTGAAAAGAATTCAAGTTCAGGCTGAAAATCAGGGCCATCCCTGTGAGTTTCCTCACTGGTGCATTGTATGGTCAGTGTTGGCAGGGTATCCAACTCAACGGTTTCATAAACAATGTTGTGGGTATATCCGTGCATAAAAGCTTCATCCATTATGTTGAAGTCGATGCTACTGACATGTCCAGGGATAAGCCCACGATGATTTTCAGAGGGATCACCGCAGCCATACAAGGTTATGATCAGAATAAATAGTATTGTTTTGTTGCGCATTTTTTTCAGATTAATTAGGGTCTCTCCGGATGATTGGGGCCAAAGTGCTTTAGAATCACCATGGGTTCATATTTACTATTGTTCTTAATGGTTACCCCCTGGAGGGCGGCCTGTTCGCTTACAAAGAACTCATCCGAACTGGCCTGTCCGTACCTTAGCATGACTGCTGCTTCGGCATCGTGCTCCCCGAATTTCCCATGTCCCTGGATCATGATGCATCCATAAGCCACAGGATCTATTATATTCACGGTCTTACCGGGATAAATGGTGAGCTCCTTACCCGCTATATATTCATTTCCGTAAACAATCCAGTTCTCTCTGTATGATTCATTCTCAACTGCCAGTACTGGCGGCCTGAAATAATGGTCCCTGTAATTAGGGTCCACATTCTTTTCCCAGTCCATCAGACTCATCACGTAGTCCACATCACGTTTTTTGTCATCCGGACAATTCTCCACCAGGAAGTCATAGGGGTAGACCTCGCCGGCTGTAATATTTTCATAAACGGAATTCACATCACTGTTCCACTGGGGTTCGTAGGTCAGGTAAGAGCCGGGTGCATGCAATACTCCTGGTGGTGTATACCATCCTGTTCCCAGCTCTATTCTGTATGCGCGTGATATTTCTGTAATCCTGTTGTCGCCAGACTCATATTGCAGCAGTCTTTCCCTGACCATCTCTTTGCTTACATCCGGATCAAATCCATAATAGGTAGCTGGGAATGTGCCCGGATGGTTGTTCATTTGTGGAGGGTAGAAATAGGCTTCCGGCTTGCCCAGCCTACCCACCCTGGCCGCTGCTTCAAAACTGAGGTGCAGGTGGTGGAACAGGGGTTCAAAATAATCAAAAAACTTGGAATACATGGGCCAGGTTCCATACTTCTTCTTCAAATCATCCCCGATGATCGGGGCTCCCAGAAGATCCACAGCATCTCTTAAAAGAAATTTGTCCTGCAGCTTTCCGCTGAGAGGTAATACATAGCTCATGCCTTCATCAGGCGGAGCAAGCTCTCCGTTCATGGCCGGGATCACCGAGGAGAACCATCTCTCTTTGATGGAACCTCTCTCCGTACCCAGGGCATAATAATCATGAGGGTGCAGCCTGAGTCTCATACCGGCTTTGCTAAACCTTCTTGGAACAAATACAGGAACCAGATTGAGAATTCCTTTCCCTTTTTCAAAAGTCTCTTTAATCATTTGGGTATCAGGCATGGTATTGTTTTAATTGAATGGTTATTCAGATAATTCTGCGGTAATAGCCACAATTCCAAGGGCTGGTAATGCACCCAGGGATTCTATTAGAAGATGATCCAGTTCCATAGGGCCATTAAGGTTTATCTCGATAATAGTCATTACGCAAGACTCTGTAGCCAGGGGCAGGGAGGTGGACCACCACCTGGATTGTGGGAATTCCGGTGGTTTTCCTTCTTCCCAGTCCCGCATCTCCTTTGAGAGCAGGGGTAATAATTCATGGGGAGTCGGCCTCTCTTCACGAAAGGTTGCAAATGAGGTTGGATTCCTGTTGGACACCCAATAGTCAATATTACCCGGATAACTAAGGGTTTTTGAGTACACCAGTCTCCTCCCTGCATATGCCGATACCCGGCCTATATCAGAAAATATATCATGGTTGTCCACAAAAGGCAAAACCAGCAGGTATAGTTTTTTATATCTCTTTTTTTCCAGGGGTAACAGGAAAGAAGTATTCCCCGACAGGTGAGAAAGAGGAATGAAATTCCGGCCAGCCAGCATGAAGGTAAGTCCGGGGATTTGGGGTACGGATAGCTCGGTAACATTTTCAAGAGCATCCATGGGTCTGGGCCATCCGTAGGAAGAGAATGTGAAGAAAATGTGGGGATGGCCGGGCATCACACGCAATTCGTTCCACGTACTATCGGGTACCAGTTTATCAGTTGGCAAAGTCAGGGGGGTGAAAATTTCAGGTTTAGGTGATTCGGGGTTCCGGAATGAGATGAGAAGGGGTTGTTCTCCGGGGTAGGTCAAAACTGAAATATTTTCACCTGATACAATTGATTCTCCAGCTGGAACAGAAATATTCATCTGACTTTCAGACCTGGGAGGGAGATCCAGTAAAACGGAAATGTGATTCTCTCCCACTTTCAGGTCTGCTTCTCCTCTCATTACTCCTTCTGTATTGTTTCTTACCTGCATGGGTAGTATAATTTGGTTGTCTCTAACTTCCAAAGGGCCATCAATTGCAGCCTCCATGCGGGGCAGGAGGGTCAGGTCCACAGCAGCAATAAACGGAATCCCTTCCGGGGTTTTACAATCCAGGAACAGGGTCCTTCGGGAGAAATTAAGTTGCCCCAGTTGCCCGTACTTTTGGTAAGAATCCAGGAGATCAGGGTGTATAGTTCCTTCAACAGAGCCGGAAGTCAGAAGCCTGGTAGATTCTAATACATTGTAACGATCTATGATCTTCTCTATCTCAGCTCCCTCCAGTTCAATGGAAAGGGTTTCACCACAGGCAATTGAATTAGGCGCCACCACCTTGTAATCCACAGGATCAAATTCAATGATGATTTGTGACTTGTTTGAAGCCGGTACATCGAAGCTCAGAATCATGTGGTTGACTCCCGGAAGGAGCTCAAATTCCACCGACCGGTGGTTCACCTTTACACTTTTGATGGTGGAAACCGGAAGTCTCCACTGAACTTTCAGGGGCAGATTCAGGGAGCTCTCAATGGCATACTGAATCCGGTTCTTTTCCCTGGAATAATTGACAGTAGTACCTGGAAGAGTAAGATTTGCCTCTGGCCAGTGATCGGGAAAGGAGGGGGAAACTTCAAGATATCCACCGGGAATATTCGGTTTTAATCCAAACAAGGCTTCAATCATCGTAGAAATATACAACCCTGCAGGTGGTGTGAAATAGGCCGGGGTAGGTTCCGGGCCGGTCTCGGGCCAGGATCCAGGTCTCCTGGGATCCTGTGCCCATTTTGCCATGGCCAATAAGGGTTTCCAGGTCATGTTATTTTTTCCTGCTGCTGCCAATCCCATGGCAGCCCAGGGTTGCTGAGCTGCACCTCTCTGCATTCCCCAGGTGGACACAGATTCAGGGACGTGCCATGGAAAGTTATTGGAGGCAAAAACAGCTCCCTGCTCATCGGTCAGCCGGTCAAGCAGATGACGAAGACCAGAATATTGATCATAGGAATCCACAAGTCCATAAATGGTGGGGTAGAGGTATGTTTGGTACTGGCCGTCGAGCAGAATCCGCCCGGTGGGATCCTTATAGTAAGCAAAACGCCCCAGGTCATCGATCCATAACTCTTTATACAGAACATTCCTGACCTTCTCGGCTTTCTGGCTCCATAATGTTGCGGCCTCCTTATCTCCGGTATATTCAGAGAGCTCAGCACGTGTCATGAACATATTGTAAAGTTCCATGGAGGGCACCGATCCATCATAGGGATTGGCCACAAAGTCTTCCTGGTTCCCAATCTGGAGCCCCCAGGCAATAAGCAGGTTTCCATCCGGATCATACTCATCCAGGGTCTGTTCTATGGCGCGATCCAACATGGGGATGATTTGCCTGGCAAATTCCAGGTCTCCAGTCTGTTTAACATAATGTCTCACCTGCCATGCCCAAAAGTTATTGGCCCCTCCCCAGTCTCTCCTTTTCATACCAAGTTTCTGATGATTGGGGTTGAACATGGGAATCGCACCGTTGTTTAACTGTTCCATGCCATGTATGAGTATACTGGATCTGGACCGGTCCTCCTGACCGATCCATTCGGCAGCTGGAGTTACCTGCATGTACCAGAGAGCCAACCAGTGATGCAGGCATTCACCCCAGCCAAAAGGTTCCAGCCAGCTGTATTCCAGGTTGTAGATGGCAGAAGCAAAGGCTTCATTCATAACCGTTTCAGGTGTCTGAATGGATGATTTAAGCAGATCCTGGTAATAATCCTCCACCGCATGTTTTTCTGCAATGGCATCCATATTCATCAAACTTTGCATCTGCCCTTTATCTTCGGAAAAACCAGTAAGAATATACCCCGATCCACCAGTGATATTTACCACTGCCGCAGAGTTGGATGAGCCTCCATCATCCAGGGTTATCGTTCCAGAGGTTTTGAGTCCCACATGGAGATCCTCTTTTCCTCCTGTAAATTCCATGGTGGAACTGCCCGGTAGACGGACCTGTTCGAGAGCTGAAACAGAGTCCTGTTTCATAATTGATGATTCAAAACCCCAGATCAGGTTAATGGTTTCTCCACCACCCAGATATATCAATGCCTCCTGTGATGGTTCTGTTTCGATTTCATACAAGACCGCCCCCTGCCAGATTTCAGATCCCCTTCCAGCCAGCAGCGGCGTGATCCGTGTGATCATCCTGGTCCCTAGATGGTTTATGGTAGCTTTCACTCCTCCGGGGAAGTCTTCCACCAGAACATGCTCAAAAGCCGACGGTTTGACAACATTCCCGTCCATCACCAGGCAAGGCATCAATTTGAGAAGAAAATTGTAGTCCTGGACCCTGAATTCATTGATGGGGTAGGTAAGTATTACTGAGCTGGGCATTTTATTGCCAGTACACACCACTGAATAGTGATGGGCAGCCATATGTTTGTTTCCACTCTGGTGCTCTCCCTCTCCAAATTGGGAAAGAGCATTTGTGCATAGCAAAACAGAGAAAAAAATGGTGCAGGTAATCCTAGTGTTATTAGCCATTGTATAAATCTTTTACCAGTTCAGTACTTCATCATCAGCGTCTGAAAGATCGGTGGATATCCAGTCTGCTTCTGTTAATTCTGTAGCAGGGAAAGAGGTGGTCAGTGCAAGTACCTTTGCGCCCGCTGCTTTTCCGGCTGTTACACCACTGATGGCATCCTCCACCACCAGGCAGTCTTTCGGAGAGACACATAAACGCCTGGCTGCTTTAAGAAATATATCGGGAGATGGCTTTTTATTCTCTATATCCAGCCCGCTTACGATGGTATTAAATTCCATCGCTTCTATTCCAATCTCCTGTAAGTTGATTTTGATTTTAACTGGATCGGCACTGGAAGCCACAGCCATTATTAGCCTTTGATCTCTGCAACGATCAATAAATTCGGTCACTCCGGCCAATGGAGAAAGCCTTCCTCGAACCAGTTCGGCATAGATTGCGTAAGTGCGGGCTTTGTCTGTCTCCAGGTTAAACGGGATCCCGTGTTTCTCTGCAACTCCTCCTAGGTATCGGTTTTCGCCCATACCGGTGAAAGGTAAAAAATCCTGCTCCGATACGTTAAATCCTTTCTCCCGGAACATCTCAATGCCTGCTTTGCAGATGTACTCTTCAGAGTCCACAAGTACACCATCCATATCGAATATTACAGCTCTTAGCCTCCTGTTATCTCCCATAAGTCGTTTTTTTATAATATTCAAATTTATGCCTCAAAGAGTCTGATAACCACACTATATTTGATGAATGCTAATACTATTTTATCATTACATTTGGAGACTACCAATTAAAACCACTTATCATGAACAAGATTTCATTGCTGGTCGGCATAGCTCTGGTAATTGGAGTTGCTGGCTGTAACAAAAGCCAGCAACCTGTCCAGCCAAATATCATCTTGCTTATCTCTGATGATCAGAGCTGGCCGCACTACAGTTTCCTGGAGCATGAGCATATTCAGACTCCCCGAATTGATCAGCTGGCAGCGGAAGGACTTACCATAATCAATGGGTATACAACCGCTCCACTTTGCAGACCTGCACTGGCTTCCATGGCCACCGGTCTCTATCCCCACCAGCATAAGGCTATTGGCAATGATCCTGTATTCGATCCAGGGGGAAAAGAGGCATATGGCAAAGATTGGTTGGCTCAACGGGCAGTGAATAATAAATCCGTTGTTGATGGCATCCAAGAGTTGTCAACCATCGCTGACCTTTTGGCTGAAGCAGGCTATGTCTCTCTGCAAACCGGGAAATGGTGGGAGGGCCACTACTCAGTTGGAGGGTTCTCGCAGGGGATGACCCATGGGGATCCATCCCGGGGAGGAAGGCATGGCGATAAGGGACTTGAGATCGGGAGGAAAGGGCTTGATGTGATCTATGATTTTATGGATGAAGCGCACAGCTCAGAAACTCCTTTTTTTGTCTGGTATGCACCCTTTTTACCTCATGCACCCCATACACCTCCGGATAGTCTCAGGGATAAGTACCTGCCCCTGGCTCCTACACCAGCAGTGGCAAATTACTGGGCCATGTGCGAATGGTTCGACATCACCTGCGGACAGTTAATGGATTACATTGATGAAAAAGAGCTTTCAGAAAATACCCTATTTGTTTATGTTACCGATAATGGATGGATCCAGGATCCGGACCGTCCCAATCGCTATGCTCCCAGGTCCAAAAGGGCCCCTTACGATATGGGGATCCGCACACCCATTATGTACCGGTGGAAGGGGGTCATTGAACCCGAAATGGATAAAACATCCCTCTCAAGCAGCATCGATATAGCCACCACCATTCTGGATGTTTGTGGAATTGAGCCTACGGCAGAGATGCAGGGAATCAATGTACTTGATAGAGATGCCCGGGCAGCGCGTGAGGCTGTTTTTGCAGAGGTCTATGCGCATGACTTCAATACCGTGGATTCCAGTCTCTATCACCGGATCATTATCACCAGGCCCTGGAAGCTTATTCTGACCGACCCTGCTTATAACCCGGATCGGGGTCCCGAGCTATACAATCTGGATACGGATCCCTATGAATGGGAGAACCAGGCAGAGGCGCATCCGGAGATTGTTACCAGGCTTAGCGCTCAGCTAGAAGAGTGGTGGAATCAATAGACTTTACTAAATAGGGAATAACATGACTTTGAAGCACTCACTTATTCTTCCGGTACTTATTTTATCAACTTCTCTTTTCGCCCAGGAGCTTCCCAGGGCCGATTTTGAAAACACCTTCTACATGCTTCCTATATTTGAGAGGATCCGCGTTCCTGGCATGCTCTCTTATGAGGAGAAAGAGGAACAGCTGCTGAAGATGAAAATGGAACTTGGCGAAGGAAACCTTTACCACCGTCTGGGTTTTTCATTTATTTATGCTCCTTCTGTGGATCAACCGGTAAGGGATGCCTGCAAAATTATGGAGGAGAATGGATTGCACGCAGGACTGATATTCGCCTTGCAATCTCATACCAGGAATGACTACCGGGCCATTGCCAACCAGGACCTGAGGCTCTACCAGTGGAGAATGGACGGTGTGGACTGGAAAGGGGCTTATACCAGCAGTGGTACCCTGGAAGTTCCCGAAGACGAAAGGGATTACAAGGTGCCCACTCCATCCAGGTATGCCACCAGGCTCAGGACCTACAATGCAGAGAAAGCCACTGACTGGGCCGAATCAGCACTTGGGCTAATGGATGATTTTCCCGGTGTTGTTGCATGTGTCAATGGACCCATCGAGGAAGAACTGGCCATTGGCGGGCACGACAATACCGCCAAGCTGGCAGATTACAGCCCCTATGCCATCACCGAGTTCAGGGACTGGCTAAGGCACTCAGGAATCTATGATGCCACGGATGGAGTCTATGCAGGAGAAGGAGCAAATAGTCTGATCATTGATGATCTGGTAGATTTTAATGGTGTTTTGAGGAGCCAGTTTTATGATGATCCCACTCCCCATAAGAGCAATGGTACAGGCGTTAGTTTCAATAAATACTTTGGAACGCAGTTCTCCAGCTGGAGCCTGAAGTACTGGGACCTGCAGATCTATCCCGATCCCATCACCAATGAGGATTTTGAGTGTACGCCGGAATCTGGTGATGGGTATTGCCAGGGGGGATTTGATGCTCCAAGGGTACTCTACTACAAAGATAAATTCTGGAAGGCCTGGAGTTATGATATCCCCGATCAGGGGGGGCATTACCCTGAAGGGAATCCTGAGAATCCGGCCTATGGATTCAGGCAGGTGATGGTCAGGAATTTTGTACGGGACCTCTTTGATGTGCTTGCCGATGCAGGGATTCCCCGGCACATGATGTTTGCCCACCAGATTCCGGGAGAGGCGCTTGGGAACTTTACCGGACAGGCAGGAAGAAACCGAAGTTCAGCTTCCACGATCTGGACGGGTTATCTTGAAAAGTCAGAAACTGTCGGCATTACCAGGTTTGGGAATCTGGATCCGGCACTGGTAACCCAATATGCAGGGGACTGGGGGATCTTTGAATGGCATCCCCTTCCCAATCCACACCTGAGTATCCAAAATCTGTACAATACAAGTAGGTCCCACCTGGACAAATTCTATGCAAATCAGTGTCATATCCTCTTTCCGGGATGGTGGGATGTAACCCTACCGGCTGCAGATGAGACCTTTCCGCTAAATGATTCGGATTTTGGAAGAGCCATTGGGGACTTTATGAGTTCAAGGGTACCGGTCCCATATAAGGATCAGCATGTTGCAACGGATTATACTCCCCCCAGGGTGAATGGAGTGGTTGCAGAAATCATAGATCAGGATCTTAAGGTTAGCTGGGATGCAAAGATCTGGCCCGACCTGGTGGCTCAATGGCAGGAGTGGGACAGTCTCTCTCATTTTGAGGTTCAGCTGGGAAAGGACGGCTTGGCCTGGGACTATTCTGATACCACATCGGCTGCAGGAATGGAGATCCCCATGACCGATACCATTTACCAGGTCAGGGTCAGGGCCCATACTTTTTCGGGCCTGATGGGTCCCTGGAGTGTGATAAGCTCTTCTTATCTGGATACCCTGGGTGCCAGGCTGACCATTGTTGCTGAATATGATTCACTATATGCAGATCCCAGGATAACCAACCGGATCACCATTGCACTGGATGATCCATCGAAGGATCTGGATCCGGATTCAGTCAGAGTGACCCTCAGTGGCCAGGGCAGTAACCAAAATACAGTGCCTGTTGATCTGGATAGCATTGAGATGTTCTGGCCCATGAACTCCATGAGCGAGGTACAGGCGTATCATCACCTGGATGACATTCAAACCTCGGGTGGAATCCTGATGGGAACTGTATCAAATGAAGAACCCATTGATCCCTATTTCTATTTTTCAGAAAGTGGTCTGAACGGAGAGGAACTACCCCATATCGCCTTCCGACTCTACTCCAGCCTGGAAACCACCGGGCAATTTTACTGGTTTACAGATGACGGGCATCGTTCCACCACCTATGAAATGCAAAAAGGCTGGAACATTTACAGGCTCGATTCACTAGCCGAATGGATAAGCTTCCAGAAGATTAACCAGGTGAGACTTGATCCTGGTACCACGGCTTCGGCCAGGATTATGCTGGATTGGTTCGCCATCAGTTCCAAACCATTCTCTAACGAGTTAAGTGGGGAGATCACCACGGGAGATCATGCACTCTCCTTACTTACCAGTCCCACAGCCGATTCTGGTAGCTACACAGTGAAAGTTGAATACGGGTCCCAGGTCGATTCAATTACCATTCATACCCATGCTAAAAATCATAAGGCAAGGGTAATCCTGTTAAATCCGGTGAAGGACAGCCTTATGGAATGGGGGCGGACCCTAGAGATCAGTGCCGAGGCCTCCGATAACGACGGCAGGGTGGAGGAGGTCCTGATTTTACTGAACGATTCTGTCCACAAGACTTTTATTCAGCCACCATATTATTTCCAGTGGGATCCTGCACTTGGGGTGTATAAAGTTGCTGCAGCAGCTGTAGACAATGGAGGGGATACGGTTTTTACGGAAGCAATTTCAATTGAGGTCTTCCAACAGGATAACTATTCGGGTTCTCCCTTTCCGGTTCCGGGAGTGATTGAAGCAGAGGATTATGACCTGGGTGGACCACTGGTGGCATTTATGGACAGCGACCTGGCCAACCGGGGAGAAATCTACAGGGATGAGGCTGTGGATATAGGATCTCTCTCCGGTGGAAATTCAGGCTATTATGTGGGGTGGACCTGGAGCGGGGAGTGGCTTGAGTACACCATGGATGTGCTGGAAGGGCAGAAAGTGGAAGTGCTTTTGATGGCAGCATCCGAAACAGGAGGAGGTGAGATATACCTGGAGCTTGATGATGTGGCTGTTACAAACCATCAGTTTATTCAAGCCACTGGTGGTGACCAGGTTTATGACACCCTACGGATCGAGGATCTGTACCTGCACAAGGGTATTCATAAACTGAAGATACAGATCGTAGAGGGCGGATTCAATCTGGACAGGATTGAAATTGCTGGCTATGACCTGTTTATTCTTGGGATCCCGGAATTTGCCGGGGAGATCTCCGTCTATCCCAATCCGGCCACCTCATCCATCAGGGTGAATCTGCCCGAGGGTACACACGGGGAGATAGAGATATGGTCCTTAAATGGTAAGCTTCAACGGAAAATTCAAGTATTGAATGAGCGTGAAATGGTAATCCCTGTCCAGGACCTCGCTGAAGGGATCTACCTTTTGAACCTGGTTTCAGAGAACCAGGTGTACAGAATGAAATTTATTAAATTATAATAAAGCCAGGTTTTCCGGAACTGATCGTTTAGCTCAAATAGTGTAAACATTGTCCTGTTTTCTGTATTGACAACATCAAATGTAGGAGGTAAATTGAGAATTAAAATCCTCCATCATGAAGCACCCTGCAATAATAATCCTGCTGCTCCTCACCGGGATCAGCATTCAAGTAAAGGCTCAACTCAGTAATAATCCCTTAAAACAAGAGTTCCGGGATATCCGGTCCGACACCTGGGTGGCCACCGATGCCCTTGGACGAGAACTGCCCGGATATGAAGAGTGTGGACCTGTGAAGCGGGACAGGTATGTGGGGATGTTCTATTTTATTACCAACTGGTTGGAACCCGATTCTGATGGCCCCTACAATGTTTCTGAAATTCTTGCGGCCAATCCGGATGATCCCCAATGGGGACCAAAAGCACATTACTGGGGAGAACCTGAACTGGGCTTTTATAAGAACGACGAGCGGTGGGTAATCCGCCGCCATGCAGCTCAGTTGGCCGATGCAGGAATTGACGTGGTCATTTTCGATGTAACCAACGATAAATCGTTTCCCGAGATCTATATCCCTATCTGCGAGGAGTGGAGTAAAATGAGGGCGGAGGGAGAGAAAACACCCTATGTGGCATTCCTGGCCAGTGAAATTGCCACCAATGCACTCTGGGAGGATTTTTATAATGTGGGCGAATACAAAGATCTCTGGTTTTACTGGAAAGGCAAACCCTTATTGCTGGTTGGACAGCATGAGGTTCCAGGCAGAAAGCTAAATAATGATATTGTTTTCAGTGATGAGATATATGACTTCTTCAGCATAAAACAGAGCTGGGCATGGACCTCCCTACCCTGGTATGATGATGGAAAGGATGAGTGGCCCTGGGTGGATCATTTTCCACAGACCATCGGCTGGCATGAAGATCCCTCTATTGCGGAGAATGTTCCCGTGGCAGTTGCCCAGCACCCCTTCTCAAATATTGGAAGAAGTTTTCACCACTTCCATCAGCCCAAGGTGGATCAATATGACCTGACTCCCTATACCGATCAGGGACTTCATTTCCAGGAGCAGTGGAGCAGGGCCCTGGAGGTGGATCCTGAATTTGTATTTGTAACCGGATGGAACGAATGGACCGCTGGTTCAGGCATCACGGGGGAGGATGTCATTGAAACAGCCATTCATTATGATTTCTACCCGGGTGCCCACCTGGGAATGGCAGGCGAACCCCTGAGACCGGGAATGCGTTTGTTTATCGACCAGTACAACCAGGAATTCAGTCGCGATATTGAGCCCATGAAAGGAGGGCATACCGATAACTACTATTATCAGCTGATTGAGAATGTGAGAAAGTACAAAGGAGTCTCCAAACCTGTAGCTGCCGGAGACCAGAAAACCATAAAACTGCCAGGTGGATTTGCACAGTGGGAAGATATTTCCGCAATCTATTATGATCACCTGGGAGATACAGAGCATCGAAACAGCATGGGGGATTGCAACACCGGACCCTATATCAATGCCACAGGCCGGAATGACATCATTGAATCGAGAGTGGCCCGTGATGCTGATTTTTTCTATTTGTATGCCAGAACAAACGGGAAACTGACTTCCCATAAAGACAAAGACTGGATGCTGCTCTATATTGACGCTGATCAGGATAAAACCACCGGATGGGAAGGTTACGATTTCTTGGTGAATCAATCTGTTAAATCGGGTTCGCTTACTTCAGTCTCCTCTTTCAGGAACGGTACATGGGGAGATCCGGTAGAATTGAAATACCATACCGAGGGAAATGAATTAATGCTTGCAATACCCAGAGAGTTGATCGGATCATCCGGATTTGATTTCCACTGGTGTGACAATGTCCCGGTAAGTGGCGACATAGCTGACTTCTTTGTAAATGGAGACAATGCTCCTGAGCGAAGATCCAATTACAGGTTTCAGGAATAGGCAGCCCTATTATTAACCCCATGCCATAAAGGTCATTTGTCTTTAATTCTAATTAGAATCGAAAAAAATGAGATGTCCTAAAATATTCTTTCTAAGCGTACTTATCATCGTAGTTACTGCTGCCTGCAACAGGCAATCTCCTGAAAATAAGCTACATAAAACTTCTGAAGTAACTGTGACTGACTTAATGTGTGAACACCTCACAAATCCTCTGGGGATTGACAAGCCTATGCCGAGTCTGAGTTGGACTTTAAATTCTAATCAGCGAGGACAGAAACAGTCGGCATACCATGTGCTTGTTGCCAGTTCGCTTGATAAGCTGGATAAAGATGTAGGAGATCTTTGGGATTCGGGCAATGTGGAATCGGAACAGTCTCTTAATGTAGCCTACAATGGTGATACATTAATATCCAGAAGCCGGTATTTTTGGAAGGTACGGATCAGGGATGTGAGCGGACGCATGTCAGAATGGTCAAATCCCTCTTCATGGAGTATGGGTATTCTGTCTCAGGACGAATGGCAGGGGCAATGGATTCAATCGGATCTGGAACTTTTTGATTACCAGAAAGAATTGATGAAGCTTCCTGATCATAATATGGAAGTAGAAGATTCGCTCAGGCCACGAGGTAGAAGAATTAGCAGGATGACCGAAAAGGTGAAGGAGGCACCAGCAGTGTGGATGCGCAAGGAGTTTAAAACGGAGAATAAGAAATTGCGCCGTGCGACACTTTTTATTTCGGGTTTGGGCTTGTACGAACCCTATTTAAACGGGCGCAAAATCAATGATCACCTGTTAACTGTCTCGCCCCATGATTTTGGGAAAACAGTGCCTTACCATGTCCACGATGTGACCAATCTTGTGGAAAAGGGAGAAAACACTCTGGGTGTTATTCTTGGGAACGGTTATTATAATCCGGTAATTCCATCTTTGCTTCGTGAGTATGCAGCCGACTATATCAACACTCCACGACTGAGGTGTGAATTACAGCTTGAATACGAAGATGAATCAGATCAGCTGATTCTGTCGGACTCATCCTGGGGGTTCACTACGGCCGGGCCAATACGTTTCAATTCCATCCGTAGCGGTGAGACTTATGATGCCCGCAAGGAGCTGGGTGAGTGGAGTGTAGCCGGAATTGATGACAAGAGATGGAAATCAGCAAGGATGGCGAAAGGCCCTCAGGGGCGTCTGGTGCAAAGAGCACTTCCACCTGTACGTTTAATCAAGACAATCCCTGCTGTCAGTGTACAAGCACAAGGCAAAGGTTTTCGTTTTGATATCGGGATAGAGAGTACTGGATGGGCGCGCTTAAAGTTGCGCGGAAAGGCTGGTCAGAAGATCGTTATCAGCTATCCGGGGGCAGCTTCTCATACACTTGGGCGTTATCAGAGCTACGAATACATCTGCAAAGGCGAAGGCGACGAATTCTACGAACCACGATTTGCTTTTAACGGATATCGTTATGTAGATGTCTTCGGTCTGGATTATAAGCCTGAGCTTACAGACCTTATCGGTTGCCAGGTCGTTTCAGACCTTCAAAATATGGGTACATTCTCCTGCTCCGACGAAC
>JAOZUK010000541.1 GCA_029938715.1 Bacteroidales bacterium
CATGCAAGCGTGCATGTGTTTACCAGGAAGTACAGGTCCCGACAATGCATGGCCATACGTGGTTGTGTGAGGTTCCTGCATCCTTGTAACCAATTAAATTTAATGATATGAAACGCGACAGGCACATTTTACAAAAGTACCTGGACAACGAACTCTCAGAGAGGGAATTGGACAGGTTCGAGCAGGAGCTCAATGCCAGTCCGGAATTGTTAATGGATCTCGACCTTTATAAAGAGGTGGATGAAGCCATAGCTGACACTGAGGTGTTGGATTTTCGGGCACAGCTGACCGACCTGCGGGAAGAAACACGAAGAGTGGACAATGGAAAACGGGTTTTTCGTTTTTCCCGGCCATGGCATTATGCAGCCTCGGCAGCATTGGCATTGCTGGTAGCCATTGGACTGGCGACAGTTCTTGGACGTCCTTTATCCAATAACGATCTCTTCGTCAAATACATGAAGCCCTATGAGCTGGTTCTCACCAATCGTTCTGTGGAGAGCGAAGTGATTCAACTCTGGATGAACAAAGCACAGGACAAATTCCTGAAAGGCGAATTTGATGCTGCCATTGGTTGTTTTGAAGAGGTGCTTGAAATTAATTCAGGAAAAGTTGAAGCTGACTTTTACATGGGTGTATCCTATATGGAGATTGACCAGCATGGTGATGCCAGTAAATCTTTTACCAGGGTAATTGAGCATAACGACAACCTCTACATTCAGAAAGCTGAGTGGTACCTGGCTGGTTGTTTGCTTGCCATGGATAAAACTGATCGTGCCCGCAGACAGCTGGCAATGATTGCTTCCTCTTCAAATCATTTTTATAAGGGAGATGCTGAGAAGATCCTTAAAAGGATGAAGCGATAGAATATATGAAATCACCTTGGAGTGAGGTGGTTAATCTACTATTGATTTATTGTTGAAAACTGGGTAATGAGTGATAAGCCTGATTATAATGAGCTTTTTGAGTACACCAAGCAATTAGAAGAAAAGATTGCCTGGCTGGAAGGCACCCTGAAACAGTTCCAGTCTGACGGAACAAGGGTAAAGACCAGCTTCCTCTCAAATATCTCGCATGAAATCAGGACCCCAATGAATGCCATTATCGGATTCTCTCACCTTCTTGGTGAAGAGGATGTGGATGGAGACCAACGGGACGCTTACATTAACCACATTACCCGGAACAGCAATTCGCTCTTAAACATGATGGACAACCTTATTGATCTTACTCTGATCGAGACTGGTAACCTTCAACTGAATGAAGACGAAGTTGAGATCTATCAGATGTTGAAGGAACTGTATGACCACTATAATTTAGACAGATACAGGGTAAATAGGGAGAGGGTCGCATTGCTTTTAAATGTGAGAGATGCATTTAAACAGGCAAAAATAACCTCAGATAAGCAGCGCCTGTCACGAGCATTAAGCTGCATCATTGAGAATGCCCTGTCCCAGACAAAAAAGGGAGTAATTGAAATTGGCGCTTTATTCGCCAGCAAAAATACACTGGTTTTCACCGTTAAAGATAGCAGTAACATGCTGTTGCAAGAGAGAGCCAGGAAGGTCTTTGAAACAACTGAAAAAGAAGGGGACTGGTACAATACCTCCGATACAATCGGACTTGGTTATAAACTAGCCAAGGGACTGATAGAAGCCATGGATGGAGAAATCATGGTCAAAGACAGTTCATTTAAAGGTACAACTATTGAGTTCTCAATTCCAGTAAAGACAGTGACACCAAAACATTATAAATCTGGTGAAGCTGACAGGATAAAGGTTGAACGTCCTCTGGGTGAGTGATAGTTACCGATTTGATGCCTCTGCCAACTAACTTAACAAAGGGGTTTGTTAATTGTTTTCACGTTTTCAAAATGGCAGATCATCAAATCCGGAATCATTCTCAGGGGCTTGAGAAGGGAAAGGAGCATCCTGATCCGGCGCAGTGTCTTTTGTTGGAGTTGAAAAATCTGACTCATCATTGGTGTTTTGTACTTTTTCAATGCGCCATGCTTCAAGATTAGTGAAGTATGAAACCTGGCCATCCTTCTCCCACTTGCGTCCGCGAAGGTTGAA
>JAOZUK010000542.1 GCA_029938715.1 Bacteroidales bacterium
CTGGTTGTCGCTTTTTCCAGCCTGACAATTTCCATTGTCCGTTTCCAGATCCCCGGCAGCGTCCGAATAGGAATCCAGATAACTGTTATTGCAACCCTGGTTATCCTGGTGGACCAGATCCTCAAGGCCTTCTATTTTGAACTGTCCAAACAGCTGTCCATCTATGTCGGCCTTATAATCACCAACTGCATCGTCATGGGGAGGGCCGAAGGATTCGCCATGAGCAACCCTCCCATTCCCAGTTTTATTGACGGGATCGGAAATGGCCTCGGCTATGGATTTATACTCATGTCGGTGGCCTTTGTAAGAGAACTTCTGGGTGCAGGAACTCTGTTTGGCTTCGAGATCCTGCCGCTCACAACAGATGGTGGATGGTATGTCCGAAACGGCCTACTGGTGCTGCCTGCCAGTGCTTTTTTCCTTATTGCCCTGCTTATCTGGATTATGAGAACCATTGACCCTGAACAACAGGAGAAAGACTGATGGTCCATTACCTCGATATCGTTTTCAGGTCCATCTTCCTGGAAAATCTGCCACTGAGTTTTTTCCTCGGGATGTGTACCTTCCTGGCCATCTCCAAACAGGTAAAAGCCGCAATCGGACTGGGTGCTGCGGTTCTCGTTATTATGGTTATCACGGTGCCCATCAACAATCTTATCCTTCACTATCTGCTCAAACCGGGGGCACTTTCCTGGGCCGGACAACCCGACCTTGACCTTACTTTCCTCGGCTTGCTTACCTACATTGCTATTATTGCCGGTGTTGTGCAGATACTTGAAATGGTGCTCGATCGTTTTATGCCGGCTCTATACAACACCCTTGGCATCTTTCTGCCCCTTCTTACTGTAAACTGTGCGATCTTCGGCGGCTCCCTTTTTATGGTGGAACGGGATTACAGCTTCGGCGAAAGTATTGCCTACGGTTTTGGAGCAGGGGGAGGTTTTTTTCTGGCAGTAATCTGCCTTGCAGGAATACGGGAACGACTTGAATATGCCAATCCACCTGCCGGACTGCGCGGCCTCGGGCTCACCTTTATTACAACCGGGCTCATTGCCATGGCCTTTATGGGACTGGCTGGAATGGAGCTATGATGGTGTCGTCAAATGAATGAAATATATTTTGGAATAATCTGCTTTCTGAGTATTCAACTCATCCTTGTTACTCTCATCGTAGTCGCCAAAAAGACCCTTCTGCCTGGTGGCGAAATTACCATAGAAATCAATGGTGAAAAAAAATTCAGTGCCTCACCCGGTGGAAAACTGCTGACCACACTTGCCGGTCAGGGCGTTATCCTCTCTTCAGCCTGTGGTGGCGGAGGCAGTTGCGGACAGTGTCGATGCATTGTAAACGATGGAGGAGGCAGTATCCTGCCCACAGAAAGAGGCCAGATCAATAACAGGGATGCAAAAAACGGCATGAGGCTTTCCTGCCAGGTACCGGTGAAACGTGACATGCAGATTGACGTACCGTCAGATATGCTGGAGGCAAAAAAATTCTACTGTAAAGTTCACTCCAATAAAAATGTAGCAACCTTCATCAAAGAACTGGTCATTGACCTGCCTGAAGGTGAGGATGTGAATTTTCGAGCAGGAGGATATATTGAGATCGAAGTGCCTCCACATACGATCGATTATACGAATTTTGAGATAGACGAGAGGTTTCTTTCCGACTGGACGAAGTTCAAGATGTTTCAGTACAAATCACACGTCCACACACCGGTTACCAGGGCCTACTCCATGGCAAACTATCCGGGAGAAAAAAGAATCATCAAGCTGAATGTCCGCATTGCAAGTCCGCCGCCGGGTAGCGATCTAGTCATACCTCCGGGGCAGGTCTCCTCCTATATCTTTAACCTTCAACCCGGTGACGATGTCACCATAGCAGGACCTTTCGGCGAATTCTTCATGGATGACAGCGATTCTGAGGTAATGCTCATTGGCGGCGGCGCCGGAATGGCACCTCTGCGCAGCCACGTTTTCGACCTTTTCAAGGGCAAACAGACAAGGCGAAAGGTCTCATTCTGGTATGGCGGCCGAAGTCTGCAGGAAGTCTTTTATGATGACGAGTTT
>JAOZUK010000543.1 GCA_029938715.1 Bacteroidales bacterium
CTTAGGGTAGTTTTGTAAGAAGATTTGCAGAAATTCTCCAGGAGTCTTCAGGATCATCCTCTGCCTGAACAGAAATAGTTTTGGTGTTGACCCGGGTGACCCACCCCCTGTGTGAAAAGCCGTGTTTATCTTTCCAGGATACCCAGTCGCCAGGATAAAAAGCCGCATTTGCCTTGAATCTTTCAAAATCGTCCATAACCTTAATCCGCCTGACTATGGCTCTGTTTAAGGCAACCAGCTCCGCTCTGGTGAGTTTGTTTAGCATCTCTTCGCTTTGTGCAACAATATCCTCCTGTCCCATTCTGAAATGTTTAATCCATATACAATGGTAGTACTGCGAAATTAAGAAATATGTATCGCAACAGAAAACTTGCGATCCGGTCTTTGAACCTATCCATTAGTCTATCTCCTAAAAAGCTGTGACGCTGTCAGATATCCCGATCCTGCTGAGGCAGGTAAAAGAAATGCCACAAATGGATGAATTTGTAAAATAATCTCCAATAGTAGAGTTATTCTGGAAAATAATCCTGAATTTTATGATTTCAGGCTACAATTATGAAAAATAATCCTTCAATACCACTGAATGAGGTCCTGTTTGGGTCTGCAGATAAAAAGATCTCCAGGCAGATTTCGAAGCTTCATGGTTTGGGTAAAATACGCAAGATTGCTCCCCGGCTCTATACTTCAAACCTGACCGATCAGAATGAAGTAATTATCAGGAGAAATATTTTTGAGATATTAAAGAATCTGTATCCCGGAGCGATGATCAGTCATCGTTCAGCATTTGAATTTGAACCCACCGGTGCAGGGCATATTTTTCTAACCTATAAGTACACCAAAAAGGTAGAGTTTCCCGGGATTACAATCCGGTTTCTCGAAGGGCCAGGACCCGTTGAAGGAGATCATCCTTTCTCTGGAGGTCTATATATATCACAGCAGGCAAGGGCTTTCCTGGAGAATTTGCAATTGTCAAAAAGACCCGGACCAACCTCAAAAACATTGACTCTTCCTGAAGTAGAAGAGAAGCTTGAGCAAATTGTCCGGATCAATGGAGAAGATGAATTAAACAGGGTGAGGGACCGTGCGTGGGAGATTTCGCTGAAATTGGATATGGGGAGAGAGTTTTCTGCGCTGGAATCTATCATTGGAGCATTGCTATCTGCGCATGAAACAGATGTTTTAACCTCTCCGCTTGCTGCCGCGCGTGCATTTGGTTTTCCTTATGATCCGGGGCGGTTAGACCTGTTTGAAACGCTTTTTCGGGACCTCCAGAATAGAGAGTTCAGGAACCGTCCTGATAAGAACCTGTCCGTTCAATCCTTTAGGAATGTGGCCTTTTTCGAGAGTTATTTTTCCAATTTCATTGAAGGGACGCAATTTGAATTAGAGGAGGCCTTACAAATCATTGAATCCAACCAGCCCCTTCCGGCAAGAGATGATGATTCGCACGATATTCTGGGGACATATAAAATTGTGTCGAGCAAGCAGGAAATGTCTGTCACCCCCGGATCGGCTGATGATCTGCTTTCGATTCTTCAGGCCAGGCACAGGATACTGATGAGTGCCAGGAACGATAAAAAGCCGGGTCTGTTTAAAGACCGGAACAATGTGGCAGGCCGTACTTCGTTTGTGGACATGAATCTGGTGAAGGGAACCTTAATTAAAAGTTTCGACCTCTACCAGGTGTTGGCTCATCCCTTTAAAAAAGCTGTTTTTATGATGTTTGTCATCAGTGAGGTACATCCATTTTTGGATGGAAACGGTCGAGTGGCAAGAATCATGATGAATGCTGAACTGGTTTCCGGGGGACAATCAAAAATTATCATTCCAACCGTTTTTCGTGACGATTACATGGGTGTGCTTCGAAAGCTGACCAGGCAGGGGGAGACCGGCTCTTACATACGGATGCTGTTAAGGGCTTATGATTTTAGCGAAACCGTTCATAATAACAATATTCAAGAGATGCGGCAGTACCTTGAAAACTGCAATGCTTTTCTTGAGCCTGCTGAAGGAAAACTGCAGTTTTAAAGTGAAAAAACAGTGGAAAACGTACTCGGTCTGCTCGGGA
>JAOZUK010000544.1 GCA_029938715.1 Bacteroidales bacterium
CAATTCCAGCCACCGCAAATTCCTCCTTAGGACCTTTAATGGCCATGATAGCCAGTGCCCTTAAGGATTCATTGGGTCCCTCTTTCCCAATGATCCCGGCACAGGTGCAGCCCACAATCTGTGCTCCAGGAGAAAGTTGGTGGGCTTCACTTAACAGCTCCTTGAAGTTGTGCCCCATGGCAGTATAGATGATAATCAGATCACAATCCAGGTTTGGCTCATCCTCCAGGGCAACTTCCAGGCATTCCGTAATAGCTCTCCTGGAGTTCACGATACTTGTGCTCGCAGAATAGAATTGTAGCATGGTAAAGGCTGTTTAATTCTTTTCAGAAAACTCTCGAATCTGCTGATCATTCATTGATGATCGAGATTCCTCCAATCTTATGTTAATAGATCTTAGAGAGAAAAGCAACAGTGGATCACTTTGTGGTCTGCGTGAAGATGTTGCGTCATTTCAAGTTCTCCCAGAATTGAATCAGATTGATGGGAGTAGAGGTTGTTTTGAATAAATCGTTGGCAATATGCAATTTACTACTTTATTGCATATAAGTCAACTAAGTAAAGTCTAACAAAGTAGTAAATTAGAACTGTAGGAAGATGTATTAGCTATTGGATGAAAATCCTGGAAATGTTTCCTACTGTGCCACTAATTTAAGGGTTGCAGCCGGGATTCCGCCATCGAGTAACAGGATCATATAGAGCCCGGGAGTTAGGTTTTCTCCACCGAGTGAAATGGAGCTTCTACCCTGCAGCGTGAAATCCTTTACCAGCCTTCCGTGAATATCGAGGAGCATTAATTGCATCTGAGAGTTTACTTCGCCCTCAATGGTTAAAAAGGTCTCTAAAGTAAAGGGATTGGGAAATGCCAGAAGGCTCATATTTCCTGGTCGATGAATTTTTTCTTCTACCTCCGTACCTGCGAGCAAGGCTTGGAAAACACGGACTTCAGTGCCTTTACCGGGATTGCTGTTTAGTAAGAAATATCCTCCTTGTTTGTCTGAAAGTACCTCAGCCTGAAAAAGCGAGTCCCCAATCTCAAGGGTAATGGAATCTGCATCCCAGGAATCGGGCAATCGTATTAGTAAAGTGACCTCCACATCAGAAATTGAGTCTGGAAGGTCGGTTGAAACCACAAATGAGAATTGACCCGGTTGAGCCTCTGAATCATCCATATTAATCTGCTCGATTTTTAATGCATTTCGTGCCAGAATATATTTGCAGATTTGCTCCTGGGTATCAACCCACACCTCTCTTTCGGATACCCATTGAACAGTTTCACGAAACAGATCACTGCTATAAGTATAGATAAGCGAATCTTCATTAAATGGCTCATCAGTCATATCGTGGTACATGAGTGGGAGGTAGTAGCCATACTTTTCTGCCTGTGTAACCAGGTTACTAACAAAAGCAGGTGAAGCAGTACTCAGGACAGGCCACGATTTCAGTGCATAGAAGTCATATGGAGTGGCCAGGTTAAAACCATGCTGACTGCTCCTTGCCGAAAGGAAATAGCTGGAAATAGCCTCAAGGGTTTCATACCTGAATGAGCCAAATGGAATGGACAAGGAGAGGGTTTTCTGGTCAAACCATGCATTTACAACTTCCACAGAAGATGAAAGCACGTTTGTGAGAGAGTCTATATCCCCGGCCGCTGTAAGCAAGCCAAGATTGGAATGATTGGGTGTATGTGATCCAATCTCGTGATCCTTGTTTCTGTTCTCGTGCACCAGATTTGAACCTGCAAGTTCTCCATCATATATCTCTGCTGTATCGGTAAAAACAAAAAAGGTTCCTTTCAGCCCTGCAGCTTCTAGTTCAGCTGCACCATGCTCGAACGCACCCCGGTAACCGTCATCAAATGTGAAGGAGATAGCTCCTTTCATGTTGTTTTTCCAGGTAGTTGCTATCACAAGAGGATGATACACAAAATCCCCGGCTACTACTGTAGTCAGTTCATTAAAAACTATTAGAGCGGGATTCGAAACATAATACTTGGTTGGCAGGTTGAAGCCTGCAGTCTCGCTTTGAAGAACCAGAACTTCCTGACCACCTGTAACCGGGTCATCAA
>JAOZUK010000199.1 GCA_029938715.1 Bacteroidales bacterium
TTGGACAGGGATTTAACAAGTCGGGACAGATTGATGTGTATTCCCTTCCTGAGAATAGATGACAAGTAATAGTTTAATACACAAATATAATTTAATAACGTTTTACAAAAAAAAAAGAGAAAGATGAGAAAGATGAAGAAGAGTATGGTTTTAGCGGGTATGATCCTGCTTGTAGGAATATTGGGATTTACATCCTGTGAAAAGACAGATGATGATCTTTCGATCAATGATATTGAGGGAGAATATATAGGTTCGTTTTCAGTGTCAAACACACTAAAATCCGCATGGCTGGGTGGTGCTAATCAAGATGATGGGACTGCTGATATAGACAAGCTTGGAGTCAATCAGATTCAGGTTCACTGTTATGGAGGTGCCATCGATACCACATTTATGCTGGACTACTATGAGCAAAATGATAGTGTAATGGTATGTTTAACCGGTGATGAATTTGAAGACATGTATGGTCATATGTTAGGTGACGGACACATGATGGGAGGCATGATGGGAGATATGGGAAGTGGACAAACCGAATGGATGCACCATATGGATGATGAGCACAATGAAGGAGATGAACATTTCGGCGGATTTAATATGCAGGATGGAACCTTTACATACTCCTTCCAAATGATGGATGGAACTACCCCCTACTATTTGAAATTTCATGGTGTGAAACAATAAGCTAAATAATTGAAATCAAAAAATGTAATGTTATGAAAGCAAGAGTCTTAAGTTTATTAGTCGTGATGGGTTTTAGTACAATATCCCTGTTTGCACAATCAACGAAAACGGAAAAGTTTGAAGTGGCGGGCAATTGTGGTATGTGTAAAACGCGCATTGAAAAGGCAGCAAAATCCGTAGATGGGGTTTCATCTGCAGATTGGGATCAGGAAACGAAAATGATCGCTGTGGTTTATAATTCTGAAGAATCAGATGTACATAAAATACATCAGGCCATTGCAAAAACCGGGCATGATACGAAAATGCACAAAGCACCTGATGGAGTTTATGATACACTTCCGGGATGTTGCAAATATGACAGAATGGGAAAGGAAAAGGGAAAAGAAAGTTGTTGTTAGTCAGGGATTTCAGGAATCATATTGAAGCTGTCATATAAAAGAGACAGCTTCAATTATTTCTGGTCCAAAATTCAGAGCTTCTGAAGTGCCGCATTAAACGTATCGTTTACCTTCGCAGCTATATCATCCAGCTTTTCCTTGAGCTTAGCATCCATGTCGATTTCGGTGATTACGCCAAACCCTTGTTCTTTGAGTACAGATTTCACATTACCGGCCACTTCTTCGAATGTGCCGTTGAGGGTTTTACTGAAATAATAGTTTTCCTGTTTTTGGGCCGACAATGGTTGTAAGGAAATCAATAACAACAATGAAAGAAATTTATAGTTCTTCATGATTCTTTGCTTATGAATTAGTGATGACCCGTTCCAGTTTTGATCTGATTTCCTTAGCAAGTTCTGCCATCTCAATATTTTCAAGGGCCAGCATAGATGCTACCGGATCAACTGCAGCTATTTCTATCTGGGTATCAGATGTTTGCTGAACGATCACATTACAGGGCAGCATTGTGCCAATTTTATCTTCTGCTTCCAGAGCTTTTAAAGCAAAATGAGGATTACAGGCACCCAGGATTCTGTAGTTTCTAAAATCTATATCAAGCTTCTTTTTGAAAGTTGCTCTTACATCTATCTCGGTGAGCACACCGAATCCTTCTTTTTGGAGTTCAGATGAAACACGATCAAGAACCTCTTCAAACGATACATTTTCGAGTGTTTTATTAAAATAGTAATTCATCGGTTTATAATTTTTTTAGACAATTTATGACTTCTATGATCGATTAAATATTGTGATCATATGACAGGACAAAAGTAATTAATAAACAGTGCAACCTGGTTGCAAACTGAAAGGGTGGGTTTGCTATTTTTGCATAATTTAGCCCGATGGCGCAGCAAAGTGTGCAGGCGACATTGCTTCATTAACAGCAGCAGGTCCCGGAAGTATTTCATAAACTTGCTTCCAGTCTCTTGTGGCATTTGTCAATTCAGCATTTTCCCACATCATGTGTATAAATCCGTGGTTGGTCCCAGGTACCGGAGAGAGATTTCCCTCCATATCCTGAGGTATTAAGATTACATGCGTTTCTGCTGCCCAAATATTGTGATCTGATCCGTCAGGTTCTACTTCAGGTACCATTTTAGGCATGAGATTCGTCCCAACACCTGTATTTTCATGCATCATTTTATTTAATCCAATTCCTCCGTAAAAAGTATGATCACCTGCACCATCCGGTTTATGAATGACATTAATCTGATCAATCTTAAATTGCTTACCATCATTCGCAGTAAATTCAATATTCACTGATTTTACGGCATCTTTTGAGCTTTTAGAATCAGTGTTCACCAGATCTGACACCATTATACTATAAGTACCTTCCGTTTTCTTTAAATAAGACATGTCTAATAGTATTAGTAAATAAATGAATTTAAATGATTTGATGTGCATTATTGAAGATCCTTACAGTTGTTATTTTGTACAAGAAGGACGCGCACACTACATAAATGGAATAATCTCAGGGGAGGAAAACGCAAATGGAACCGGCTTGAGAGGAGAGGCAATCTAATTAGGATGGGTTTAGAACACGTGTGGCATTCAGTATGGCGATGATGGCTACACCCATATCACCGAATACGGCCTCCCACATGGTGGCAATTCCGAAGATCCCCAGGACAATAAAAATCATTTTCACCCCCAGAGCAAAAATAATATTCTGCCATACGATCTTTCTTGTTCTGCTTGCTATATCAATGGCATCTACAACTTTTGAAGGAGAGTCGGTCATTAAAACAACATCGGCTGTTTCAATGGCTGCATCTGAACCCAGAGCACCCATAGCAAATCCCACATCAGCACGGGCAAGCACGGGCGCATCGTTTATACCATCGCCCACGAAAGCGACTTTGTCTTTTTTATTCAGCATCCTTTCTATATGTTCAACTTTATCTTCTGGAAGCAGTTCGGCATAATACTCTGTTATACCTAATTTTCTGGCAAATATTCCCGCTGAATAATAGTTGTCACCGGTGAGCATAACGGTGTTTATTCCCTTGTTACCAAGCTGTTTGATGGTATCAATGGAATCCTCTTTTAGATTGTCGGATATGACCATGTAACCCGCATATTTTTTCTCAATAACCACATGAACAACGCTTCCTTCCACCTCGCAGGTATCGTGCTCAATGTTTTCTTTGTGCAAAAGATTGTCGTTTCCTGCCACTATTTCTTTGTTATCTATCAATGCTTTAACTCCGAATCCGGGTATTTCCTCTACTTCTTTAATTCTCGAACTATCAAATTCCTGCCTGTATGATTCAATGATGGATTTAGCGATGGGATGGTTTGAATTAAATTCAGCATAGGCTGCATATTCCAGAACTGATTTCTCATCAAAATCGTTTGAAGGAAAAATTCCGGAAACTTTGAATTCTCCCTTGGTCAGGGTTCCTGTTTTATCAAATACCACAGTTTTTACCTGTGTTAGTGCATCCAGGAAATTAGATCCCTTGACCAGAATGCCCCTGCGGGATGCTCCACCGATACCTCCGAAATATCCCAGTGGGATGCTAATGACAAGGGCACAGGGACATGAAATTACAAGTACGACCAGTGCTCTGTAGATCCAGTCACTAAAAGTAGCCTCGCTGATGAACAGAGGAGGTAATAGCGCAAGCAGCAAAGCTCCAAACACTACCACGGGTGTATAGTATTTGGCGAAAGTGGTAATAAATTTCTCGGTTTCTGCTTTCCTTGAGGCTGCATTTTCGACCATTTCCAGGATCTTTGAAATAGAAGATTCACCAAAGGGCTTCGTAACTTTAACCGTAATTAATCCGGATTGATTGATCATACCTGCCAGTACTTCATCGTTTGGTTTGATGCTGCGGGGAACACTCTCCCCGGTGAGTGCTGAAGTATCAATAAAGGAGTTACCATCAGTAACCAGGCCATCCAGAGGAATCTTTTCACCTGCTTTAACAATGATCACATCTCCAATGTTAAGCTCTTCAGGTGACACTTTTTTGATCGCTCCGTCTAATTTTTGATGCGCATAATCGGGTCTGATCTCAAGAAGTGATTTTATGGATCTTCTGGATTTGTTCACCGCAATATCCTGGAATAATTCACCAACAACATAGAAGAGCATTACCGCAACAGCTTCTGGCATTTGATCAATTGCAAAAGCCCCCAACGTTGCAATGGACATTAAAAAGTATTCATTGAAAACCCTGCCTCTGATGATGTTTTTCACAGCCAGGGCAAGCACCTTCCAACCCACAATCAGGTAAGCTGATATAAACACCAGATATTCAGCAATGTGATAGGGTGTATTGTGCAATCTCTCATTAAAAATGATCCCGGTAAATAACAGAAGAATTCCTGCCGTAGCCTTCATTAGAGCCCGTTTATTCGCTATCAACAGATTTACCGGAACTCTTGTATTTTCTTTGCTGGCATCTTCAAGCTCAACGTCCGGTTCAACCTCTTTTATTTTATTTATTACCTTTTCAAAATTATCGGTATCAATGGTCATTGATGCAGTGGCGAAACTGACACTCACAAATTTTACTTCATCAAGTTTCATCAGGCTCTCTTCAATGGTCGCAGCGCAGGAGGCACAATCCAGATTTCTCAAATTATATTTTTCCATGCAATTTGTTCCTAGAAATTAATTTCCATTTACGGATCCGTCTTTTACCCTTATAGCCCTTTGAACATCTGAAATATAAATAATTCCATCGCCAGGATTTAAGGTACATCCATATTTGCAGATACAAAAGCATTTTCGTCTTGAAATTTCCCAGTACCTTCAGCCATAGAGATGGTCAAATTCTCAAATCCGGCATCTTTTAAGTGGTGAACGATTGCATTCACCTTATTTGGTCTGACAAAAGCTTTTATTTCTTTCATGATTTCAAATTTTAATGTTCGTGTTCAGTTTCTTCTTTTTTCAAATCTGACAATAAATAATAGGCAGCATTCATTACTATTTTAGTGTCATCGGGTAAAGAATCAATAAGATGAACCTCTGTATAAGCCCCTTCAATTTGTCCGGGGATTATCTCTATCATTCTGAATGTCATATTTTGATTATCTCCACCATCGTGATTCTCATTTTCTGCACTATGATCCTCCTCTTCTCCTCCCTCGCTGTTATGATCATGTTCATCATGTTCCTCAATTTCATTGTCAAGAATAAATATGTATGATTTAATCCCTTCCGTAACAATGGCATCGTTGGGCAGGGTACGTGTATATTTTTCATCTGTGTGTATGTGCCCGGAAATATACATGCCGGGAATCAACCCTGAGGTTTCCCCCTGAAGCTCTGCATGGATATGTACTGAACGGGTATTTTCTTCGAATTCCTTTCCAATGGCAAATACACTGGCAATTAATTCTTCCCCAGGCCGGTTTGATACTGTAAAATCTACCTTCTGACCTTCCTTAATAAGGTGTACATCTTTCTCATATATCATAAAGTCGGCATGAATCGTACTGATATCTGTAACTTTAAATAGTTTGTCACTGGCATCTACATACCTGCCAACATTAATATTTACCTCATTTACATAGCCATCTAAAGGCGAAATAATACTTACGTAATTTGTAATAATACCCTCTTCGACATTGTCGGTAGAGATATTTATAAGTTTTAACCTGGCTTTTAAGCCTTCATATTTGGCTTTGGCTGAATTATATTCAGATTTAATTTTTTGGTAATCTCTTCCGGCACCCACATTATTTTCAAACAATTCCTTTTGTCTATTGTACTCCTTTTCAAGATATTCAAGCCTGATGGACAGGTCAGAAAATTCCTCTTGTAAGGTAATATAATCGGGATGTTCTAAGATTGCAAGGACTTGCCCCTTACTTACTTTATCACCGTGGAATACCTTAATCTCCTTCACGTTTCCACCAATTATGGCAGTAATATCAGCACTTCCTGACGGAGGTACCTTCATCTGTCCGTTAGTTTTTACAACCGTAGTTAAATTACGCATCATAAAACTATCCAGCTTTAGATTCAGGGCTTCACGTTGTCTCCAGTTCAGAGAAACGACCCCTTCCGATTCATGTTCAGCATGGTCTTCCACTACCACCTCGTTTCTTGTTTCCGAATTGCATGATATAAATAATACTAGAGCAATAATTGCAATAAAGATTGTTGTTTTCATTATTCTTGAATTTAATATTTATTGTCCTGTTAATTGTTTTAAGCCTGCAGACAATTCAAAATATTCTGCCTGTTGGCTTATGTATTTCTGTTTCGTACTGATAGCTGTTTCAATATTCTGGATAAATTGCACGTAATCAATTCCACCAAGTTTATAAGCCAGGCTTGATGCCTGCATCTGTTCATCAGCTAATGGCAAAGCTTCCTTCTGATAGAACTGCAGAACCTGCTGCAGCATTAGATATCTGCTCAGCTTTTGTTTATATCTGGCTACTGTTTCAAGCCTTTTTTGTTCATAATAGTTCCCTGCAATTTGATAATCTATTTTGGAGGCCTTTGTTCGGCCCGATTGAGCGAAAAACAGCAAGGGAATCGAAAAACCCGCCTCCCATTTATAAAAACCCGATACTCCCTCAAGTGCCTGCTGCGAATACTCTAAATTCAGTTTTGGTAAGTAAGCGGATCTTTCTGTTTTCCAGGCTGACTCTGCCACATCAATACCACTGGCATAAAAGTTAATAATTGGGCTCTCAAATAGTGAATCACTCTCTGTGGATACTGAATAGATATTTGATCCGGCATCCTGAAGGTCAACATCATAATTATAAGGGAATAGCAGATATTGATTCAGAATTTGTAATGCTGCCTTATAGATACTTTCTGCCTTGCTGATATTAACCAATAGTTCCTTATACTTTGCAGAAGCCGATAAATATTCAATCCTGGAGGTTTGCTGGGTTTTATATCTAAGTTCTGCTGCATTTTGAAAATTCGCATAAAGCGTGTCCAACTGTTTATAGAGTTCCCATTGTTCCTTTGCGGAGACCACCCTGTACCATGCCAGGCTTACATCCCGGACTAAGGTAAATTCGGTTAAATTCTGTAATGAGATAGCTTGTTCTGTACGGGCATTAGCCAATCGATTCTTTGCCGGAACAGAAAAAATATCAATATCGGATTGCATAATCCCGAATTGATTACCTACCCCAATGAAACCATTTCCTACCTCTTCCTGACCTGTATAAACGGTTGTTCTACCCAACTCCCAGGAGCTGGATTTTAGTGCTTTTTGCTTTTCAACTTCAAGGCGTGCTGCTTCAATTGACGGATAATTCAATTTTGCTCTGTCAATGGCCTGCTGCAATGAAAAAGTTGTATCCT
>JAOZUK010000057.1 GCA_029938715.1 Bacteroidales bacterium
ACTTTCTACTTTCTACTTTCTACTTTCTACTTTCTACTTTCTACTTTTTCTATCCTGATCCTTGCATCCACAACCACCAGCTGGTGTCCCTTACCCATAATGGGATTCAGGTCCAGTTCAGCAATTTCAGTAGCATATCTGCAAATACTTGAGAGTCTGACAAGGATCTCAGCATAGGTTTCTACATTAATTCCATCCTGTCCGCGTATACCTTCCAGCATCTTATAACCTTTCAATGAACGGATCAAGTGGTCTGCTTCCTCCATGGAGAGGGGAGCTAATCCAGAGGCTACATCCTTTATCACTTCCACATATATTCCTCCAATACCGCACAGTATAACATGACCATAAGAGGGTTCATATTTGGCCCCAGCAAATAACTCAATGCCTTCCAGCATGGGTTGAAGCAATACCCCGGTCGCTCCTTCGATCTTTTGCATCTCATTGAAATGGGCGTGCAGGTCCAGGTCATTGTCAATTCCAAGTACTACACCTCCCACATCTGACTTGTGTATGGGCCCAACCACCTTCATAACCAGGGGATACCCTGTTTCAGCAGCCAGTATCTTAAGGGAGCCCTCATCCACAGCTACCCCTTCTGCTGCCCTGGGAATACCGGCGGCATCCAGGATTTGCTGAATGACATCAGGGGCCAGGTACCCACTCTCTGCATCATCAATCAGTTTTCTGATGGTGGCCATATCAATGTCCTCCAGGTAAGGTGTGCTCCCTGAAGGAGGCTGTGTATTATATACCCGGGTAAGCGCTTCACCCAGAAGAACCTCATCCGGAAAATTGATCCAGCCATGTGACAGGAACTCTTCAACCTCCTTACTGGCAGTAGTCACAGAAGGGAGAACAGGGAAAATAGGTTTGCTGCAGGCTAACATCTTCCCATGTAAAACCTCATATACATCAAAGACTGGAGCCAGTCCGGGAGTTCCAAAAATCACCACAATTCCATCGATTTCGCCGAATGATGCTTCACAATAATCGATGCAGGTGCCCACCTGTTCTGCATTTCCTGTGGCCAGCAGATCGATTGGATTGGATACCGATGAACCAGGATAGAGATGTGTAAGCAGCTCTTCTGCTTCAGATCCTTTCAGTTGTGGTACATCCATATCTCCCTGGGCCAGCACATCGGTAAGCATCACAGCAGGTCCGCCCGCATGAGTTATAATGGCAAGATTTCTGCCTTTCATCCGCGGATAGAGCATCACCGAAGCCACAGTGGTAAGATCCTCTCTGCCATAACATCGCACGATTCCGGCTTTCCTGAAAAGCGCATCTACTGCCATATCAGAGCTGGCCATGGCACCGGTATGGGATGAAGCAGCCCTGCTTCCCGCATCGGAGGTTCCTGCTTTAATGGCCGCAATACCACATCCTTTTCTGATAAGTGATGTAGCATGTTTTAGTAACTTGTCAGGATCCTTAATGGTTTCGAAATAGAGGATCTTTACTTTAGAAGAGTCACCCTCCCTATAGGTTTCATCAAAATACCGCAGCACATCCTCCACACCAAGCTGCGCTGAATTACCTACCGAGAAAACATGGTTAAACCTGAGCCCCTTTTGCAAACCCGATTCCATAATAAACACGGCAGTTGCCCCGCTCCCTGATATAAAATCACAGCCCTGCGGATCAAGCCTTGGAATGGGTAAAGTAAAAACACCCTGGTATGAAGGGGTCATCACCCCAATGCAATTGGGCCCGATCAGGGCTGCATCATATGAGTCACAAATGGCAACCAGCTCCTTCTCAATGGCAGCCCCCTCAATGTTCTCTTCGCTAAATCCAGCCGATACAATGATAAAGGCCCTTGTTTTTCGGGTGGCTGCCAGATCTCGAACAATGTCCAGGCAAAGTGTGGCTGGAACAGCCAGGAAGGCAAGATCGGTATCGGGCATCTCATCAACTGCATGATAGCAAGGCAAATTCTGGATGGAATCCTCTCTGGGATTCAATCCGTAAAGTTCACCCTTGAATGTTCCAGTACGGAGGTTATAGAATAGTTTCCCCCCTGGTTTTGTCATGGTATTGGAAGCGCCAACAACCACAATACTCTCAGGTTCAATAAGTTGTCGATTTACCATTAGGATCTCTTTGGTTGACCCAAAGATAAGAAAGCTGAATTTTGTGCGGGTAGGATTGGGAGTGTCTTAGAACACTGCCGAACAGCAGAAAAAGAGAAAAAAAGTAAGGCAAGTTGCTACTCTCCCTAAAACCCTCAAAAGATTCGCAACTTGCCTTGCACCCCAACAATTACTTTCCAGCTATATTAACCAATTAGTCCCGAAAATGTTTTTCACAAAGCGGAATTTAACAAACAAGGGCTATTTTTTAACATTTGAGGGGGGGGGGGAAGCAAATAAATTGCAAGAATGTAAATTTTCCGGTCAGAAATATTTTATCCGGCCAGAACCGACTTCACCTTAACTCCAGGCATCCTGCCCAGCTTACCGGTTAAAGATCCTATTCGATCGGTGTTCCCTTCCAGAACCAGGGAGATTACATTGATGGACCGATCCCTGAGCGGAATACCCTGACGACCTATTATCAGATCTGAATGCTCCGAAATAGCAGAATTAATGCGCTGAATATCACCCTCCTCAGACACAAGTATAATGACAGCACCAATTCTGGATTCCATAATACAAATATACTTACTAGGTCCTGGCAGTCTTCACAAAATAGGCTACCTTCTCAAGAGATGTAATCATGTCATACTCATCCATGTAGACATCCGGCGCCACTTGAAGCGGCACCGTGGTGAAATTCAGGACCCCTTTTATGCCCGAATCCACAAGCTGGGTGGAAACCTCCGAAGCTGAATCGGCAGGAACGGTCATAATTGCTATGGAGATATCTTCCTTCTCGACGATCTCTTTCAGTCTGCTTAATGGATAGCATTTCACACCGGAGATAACGCGGTCAATTTTTGTGGTATCCACATCAAAAGTGGCTATGATATTGAGTTTGGAACGCTTTCCAATAAAATAGGTCGTTATAGCACGTCCCAGGTTACCCACACCAATTACTGCCACATTCAGTCCCTGTTCCGAGTCAAGGATATCACCTATTACATTGATGAGTTCCCTTACATCATATCCCTTGCGCTGCATACTTGTATAGCCAATAAACATAATATCGCGACGCACCTGAACCGCAGTATTATGATGAAGTTCAGCTAGCTCATGAGAGAATATATGTGTCTTCCCTTCCTCCAGACATTGCAGGAGGGACCGGCGGTATTCACTGAGTCTTTCAACAGTGCGTTCTGGTAACATCATATTTTACACAAAAGGTTAGAATGCAATAGTACGAAATATTGTTAATTTAATCACAGTTTAGGATCATCAATTCCCCTATAAAAGGACCTCCCTCTTCTTGAAAGTAGTGAACAACAGTTCCTGACTCTTCTCTCCTCCGGGCTCACCCAGTACTTCATTGTATATTTTCTGAATGGAGGGACTTTGATGTGCTGTATGTAGCTTGCTTCCGTTATCTAAATCGTACACAGCTTTGGACCGGTTGCGCAACACCTTTTCGTCCACAGGAAGAGGTTGACCACCTCCGTTAACACATCCATCGGGACAGGCCATCACCTCCAGCAGGTCCACTTTTCTCTTCCCATTCTTAATCTCTTTGAGCAGTGCCACAGCATTGGAAAGTCCGCTAACAGTACCCATGATTACCTCCCTGTCGCCCACCTCAATAACCATCTCCCGGAACGACTTATGGATTCGGAACCTGTGTAACTTCGCCGGTGGCAACTCCCTGCCTGTGAGATTACTATACAGGGTTCGGACAGTAGCCTCAATCTCCCCGCCTGCAACTCCACATAACTTGCCTGCTGAACCAGGGGAATAAAAAGGGGCATCTGGTTGTTCTGGTTCCAGTCGGTCCAGATCCAGTCCGCTAAGTTTGATAAGTCTGGCTAACTCACGGGTGGTCAGCACCAGGTCAATGACCGGAATTCCCGATTTTGACATTTCAACTCTGCGGGCTTCAGTTTTAGCGGCTGTACATGATGTAATAACCACCGAAACTATCTCTTTATTTTCATTCCCCGGTTGCTTCGGGTACCACTCTTTGATTAAAGCTCCCAGAATCTGTTGGGGCGATTTAAGTGTCGATAGGATGGGAATCAGTTCCGGATAAGACTGCTCCACAAACTGCACCCATGACGGGCACGAACTGGTCATCAGCAGCAAACCATTCCCCTCTGCTGCCCTCTTCTTATAGATCTCTACCTGCTCCATCATCATCATTTCAGCACCAAATGAGGTTTCCAGTACATGATCAAACCCATATCTGCGGAGCACTGCAGTAATTATCCCACTCAAATTGGTACCTGGCTTATATCCCAGCTGCTCAGCCACCGAAACTGCCACTGCTGGTGTAAATTGGGCCACTACAATTTTCTCAGGTTCATGGATATGTGCATCCAGTTCGGGAAACTGTACATGTTCGATCAATGCACCGGTTGGACACGAAATCAGACACTGTCCACAAGAAGTGCAGTTGGAAAAGTTGAGAGGTTTAGAGAGAGTGGTGGAGATACATAGTTCGTTACCACGATGGGCAAAGTCCAGACAGGAGGTACTCATAATCTCCTCACAGATCCTTACACACCTGCCACAAAGTATACATTTGGCGGGATCCCTGACAATGGCGGGACTCGATTTATCCATTTTATGGGGACTCTTCTTTCCAGGAATCCGTCTCTCCCTGATGTTAAGATCCTCAGAAAGCGATTGCAGCTCACAGGAGCCACTCCGCTCACAATAGAGGCAATCGTCGGGATGGTTAGAGAGCAAAAGTTCCACATTGGTTTTTCTGGCCCTCAGCACACGTGGTGAATGGGTCAGGATGGTCATGGGCTCTTCAATGGGAAAAGAACAGGCGGGAACCAGGGTTTCCAGCCCCTTTACCTCAACCACGCACATGCGGCATGCTCCGGAAGGAGAGAGATCCTTCAGGTTGCAGATGGTAGGCACATGCATCCCATTCCTGTTCAGGGCTGTTAGCACAGTCTCCCCTTTTACAGCTTCAATGGCCCTTCCATTCACCTCTAGCCTAATACCCATGATCTTATTCTATTTATAATACACCGCTGTGAATTTGCACACCTCATAACAGATTCCACACCCTATGCATTTTTGCTGTACAATGAAGTAAGGATGCCGGGCTGTTCCAATGATTGCCTCGGTGGGACACCTTTTTGCACAGATGGAACATCCTGTACACATATCCACATCGATAAACCAGCTTCTGAGCTCTGTACATGTATTTGAATTGCATTTGCGATCGAAAATATGTTCTTCATATTCATGCCTGAAGTACTTAAGGCTACTCAACACCGGGTTAGGAGCGTTCTGCCCTAAACCACAAAGGGAGGTATCCTTCATCACCTCGGCCAGGCTCTCCAGCTGCATCACCCCCTTGAACAGCTCCAGGGTGGTATGGCCCTCTTCATCGGTGGACTTGCGAATAATGCTCCTAAGAATTTCAGCCATCCTGCGGGTTCCTTCCCTGCACGGAATGCACTTGCCACAACTCTGCTTATCCACATAATCCATGAAATATTTCACTGTGTTCACCACACAGGTTTTATCATCCATCACCAGTATTCCACCGGAACCCATAACCAGCTCGTTGGATTTCAATGATTCAAAGGAAACCGGCACATCCATCATCTCAGCGGGCACCATACATCCTGCAGGTCCACCCACATGAAGTGCTTTCAGTTCTCTTCCGGTTTCCACTCCTCCGGCGATCTCATTTACAATGGTATTGAATGTGGTCCCCATGGGGACCTCCACCAGCCCCGATATTCTTACCCGGCCCGAGATACTGAATATTTTGGTACCAGGGCATCCTTCCGGTCCAATCCCATTAAACCACTGGGGGCCGTTTCTGATGATGGCTGGCAAATTGGAGAGGGTCTCCACATTGTTCACAACCGTAGGACGTCCCAGGTATCCCGAAGTTGAAGGATATGGGGGCTTTGATGAGGGCATTCCCCTTTTTCCTTCCAGACTCGCAATAAGTGCTGTCTCTTCGCCACACACAAAGGCACCAGGACCTTTTCGCAGTGAAATCTGCAGGTTATAACCACTGTCCATGATATTATCTCCAAGCAAACCGCTCTCCCTTAACTGCAGAATGGCATTTTTGATCTTTCTGATAGCGTCTTTGTATTCGCTCCGGATGTATATATAAGCCCTGTTTGAACCAATTGCATATGCTGCAATAGAGATACCTTCCAGCAAAAGAAAAGGATTTCCCTCCATCAGGTTGCGGTCCATAAAGGCACCGGGATCGCTCTCCTCGGCATTGCATATAAGGTATTTTTGATCAGAAGGAGTATTGAATGCCGCCTTCCACTTCAATCCAGTGGCAAAACCTCCCCCCGAACGTCCCCTCAGTCCACTGGCAACCACCAGATCACAAACCTCACTGATAGTTAAGCTTCTTATGGTCTGTAGAAATGCTTTGTATCCTCCTCCAACAATGTACTCACCCATTGAAAACGGATCAATAATCCCACAATCGCCCATAACAATGCGATTCTGCAATGCAAAAAACGGGATCTCATCCAGATAAGGTAGATCGCTCCAGGGTTCATGGCCGGATTGACGCAGCTGCCCGATTAACTTTTGATCGGGGACCACGTGGTGAAACAGGTCATCCAGCATGTTGGGAACCCTGTCTGCTGTGACTTTTGAGAAAAAGAGTCTGGTGCGACCAGGAAGCTGCACCGAAACTACAGGCTCCTCCGAACTGAGTCCAATGCTTCCCGTCTCCGCCAGGTCAATATCAATTGATCTGTCAGAAACATAGTTTTCAATGGCCTCCCAGGTCTGCTTTGCACCAGCAACAACCCCGGAAGTGGAACAGTTTACCATTACCAGTGGCCTGAGCAGGCTCACTTTTTTCAGTAGATCGGAGCGCTCCTGGTCTTCAGGAGACAGCTCAGTGGGTGCCGACCGGGCCAGTTTCAATATAAATTCCTTATCAGGTAGCATCCTCACGGTATTGTTTAATAATATCCCTCACTTCCTTCACTCCCACCCCCGAAAAATAGGTATCGTTTATAGCCATGACAGGCGGCTGGCCACAGGCACCGATACAGGACTGAACCTCAAGGCTGAACAATCCATCACGTGTGGTCTCTCCATCCCCAATTTCCAGCAACTTGGTAAGTTCTGAAAACAGGTCTCCCGAACCTCCTAAATGACATGCCGAACCGTTGCAGAGTGAAATATGATACACGCCCCTGGGTGAAAATGAAAACTGGTTATAGAAAGTTGCCAGGCCATAAACTTTGCTGGTTGGAAGAGAGAGATGAGAACCGATGCGAGCAATGGCTTCTTCCGAAATATATCCAAATTCATCCTGAACCGCCTGCAGCAAAGGAATCAACGCATTCCTCTTTATTTGAGGGAATCGCTTCAGGATCTCATCCATACTACTGTTTTCAGTTGCCATGAAATCGAATCAGATTCAAGATTTTAGATGCTTTTAATAAGGCAAATTCACAGAACGATCAAAGATATTGATTAAGTTTGTTATTTGAAAAACAGTAAACAATTTGAACAGAGTATAAATTAGGAACTTGATAATCCGTTTTTATTAACTTTGAAAGCGACCTGAGAAATGGCACTTGTAAGAAAAGAGATAAAAATCTGCATGGGCAGTTCCTGTTTCAGCAGGGGAAACAGACAGACCCTTCAACTGATTCAAAAGTACCTTAAAGACCACCAGTTGGAACGGGACGTAATCCTGAAAGGCAATCATTGTTTTGGGAATTGTAGTGCAGGTCCGGTGGTAACCATAGGTACAAAAGTATATGAACAGGTGAATCAGGAGGGTATCCTGGAGATCCTTGACCAGGAATTTGGAGAACGGTAACTGATTAACTATGGAACCGCTATTAAAAATAAACAGTGAAAAGTGTATAGCCTGTTATGCTTGCGTCAGGGCCTGCCCGGTGAAAGCAATCAGGGTACAATCGGACAAAATCACACCTGAGATTATCCAGGAAAGATGCATTGGTTGTGGCAGCTGCGCAGCTGCATGCGGACCTGGTGCCGTCGAGATCAGAAATACCAGGGACGATCTGATGGAGATCTTAAAGAAAAGCAACAAAGTAGCTGCCCTGGTCGACCCATCCATTGCAGGTGAATTTCCCGACATCACCGACTACAGGAAATTTGTACAGATGCTGAGAGCCCTTGGCTTTTATTCTGTGCACGAGGTCGCCTTTGGAGTCGACCTGGTAGCCAGGGAGTACAAGGAGCTGTTCAGAAGAAGCAAGGGGAAGTATTACATCATGTCCAACGACCCGGTAACAGTCTCATTTATTGAAAAATATAAACCAGCACTGGTACCAAACCTGGCCCCCATACTGCCACCGGTTGCTGCTGCAGCACAAGTGATCAGGCAGCTGTCAGGAGAGGAGATATTCCTGGTTCATATCAGTCCCCTTATAGCCAGCAAGGACGAGATCCTCCGGTTTGAAGGAAAAAGCCGCATCGACCTGGCCATCACATTTGTAGAGCTGAGAGAGCTTTTTACCGAGGCAAACATACATGAGACAGACCTGGAATACAGCGATTTTGATGAACCTCTGGGATATAAAGGATCTTTCTTTCCCATGGCCAATGGAATTATTCAGGCCGCAGAAATCAAAGAGCATTTACATGCTACGCCGGTGGTTACTGTTGAAGGGGAGGGAATGATCGATGCCATTAAAGAGTTTGAAGAGAACATCGGTACCATAAAGTGCCATTTCAACCTGTTTTATAAGGAGTTCCTCATGGGCCGGGGAACCAGCATGGGTGGCAAAAGGATCCTGAGGCGCAGTCAGCTCATCAGCTATGTGAATAAACGATTTAAGATCCTGGACCTGGAACAATGGAAGAGATCCATGGAGCAGTTTAAGGACCTCAATCTTACCCGGAATTTCACCCCCGACGATCAATCACTTCCGATTCCATCCGAGAGCAGACTGAAAAAAATATTGAAAGATCTCGATCAGCTTGAATCAGCCGATGTGGGATGTGGAGCCTGTGGATATGCCAGTTGTACCGATTTTGCCACGGCCATAGCCCAGGGACTAGCCATACCTGAGATGTGTAATACCTATGCTTCAAGAAACAGGCAGGATCACATCCAGTCACTTAAAATCAGCAATGAAAAACTGGCCCAGGCCCAGGATGCACTTAAAAAATCTGAGCGCCAGGCTCAGAAAGAGAAAGAGGCTGCCCGGGAAGCTTCCGAAATAGTCCGAAGAATGTTGCATAAGCTTCCTTCCATGGTGGTGATCTGCGACCAGAACCTGAAGATTCTCCAGACCAATAACTCCTTTATTGAGATGTTAGGCGAGGAAGCACAGGAGATCAACGAAGTGGTTCCCGGACTGGCCGGAGCTGATCTTAAAACCCTGCTGCCTTACAATTTTTACAACCTCTTTACCTATGTTTTATCTCATAATGAGTCCATTAGAAACAGGGATTTGCAACATGAAGGGAAGCTGCTTAATGTTAGCGTATTCGTAATCGAGAAAGATAAAATTGTGGGGGCAGTCATCAGGGATATGTCGGCTCCCGAGGTCCAGAAAGAGGAGGTGGTGAAGCGACTTAACGAAGCCATTGATAAAAACCTCAACCTTGTACAACAGATAGGCTTCATTATGGGAGAAGGGGCTGCTGAAACCGAGCGCATGCTCAACTCTATCATTGAATCCTATGAGCTCCGAAAAGACCTGAAGGATCGATGAGTGGTGACTTTTATATAGAGGTGGCCTGTGAACAGAGAAATTTCGACAAAGAGCGTATCTGCGGTGATGTATTTATCAGTCGTAAGATTAAAGAGGAAGACAGGACCATCGTAGTGCTTTCCGATGGGATGGGTCATGGAGTAAAGGCCAATGTGCTGGCTACTCTAACAGCTACCATGGCAGTGAACTTTACCATGGAGCACAAAGCTGTGGATAAGATCGCTGATATTATAATGAATACGCTTCCTGTTTGTAGCGAGCGACACATGAGTTATTCAACATTTACTATTGTGGATGTTGAACACAGTGGACTGACCACCATCCTGGAATACGACAATCCACAGACCATCATCCTCAGAGACAATATCCCATTCGATCCGGGCTGGCAGTGTCTCATACTGAACAGTGAAAAAAATGCCGGAAAAGAGATTCTCTCGTGCCAGTTTCAGCCCAGGAAAGAGGACCGGATCATTTTCTGCAGCGATGGCATTGCCCAGTCGGGATTGGGATCCGATAAGCATCCTCTGGGCTGGGGCAGAGACAACATGCTGGATTACAGCCTGAAACTGTTACAAAATGGACCAAAGATATCTGCCTCGGACCTGGCTTCAAAGATGGTGAATATGGCTCACCACAACGATGGCTATATCTCTAAGGACGATACAAGCTGCGCCAGCATATATTTTCGTCAACCCAGGAAACTAATGATTGTTACCGGACCACCTTATGAAGAGGAAAACGATCAAGAACTGGGAAAGTCGGTTAAAACATTCAAAGGTAAAAAAGTGGTTTGCGGGGCTACCACTGCCGATATCATTGCCCGGGAGCTTGGAGTTGAAATTGAGGATAGCCTGGTGTTTGAGGACCCTGAATTACCTCCTGTATCGCATATGGATGGAATCGACCTGGTTACCGAGGGGATCCTTACCATTACAAAAGTGACCCGAATACTGAAAGAATACTCCCCCTCGTATACCCTGGGAAAAGGGCCCGCCGACCGGATCGTAAAGCTGGTCCAGAAGAGCGATGAGATTCACTTTATTATAGGGACCAGGGTAAATATTGCTCACCAGGACCCCAACCTCCCTGTGGACCTTGAAATACGCAGGACTGTTGTAAAACGTATGGCCAGACTGCTGGAAGAAAAATTCCTTAAAGAAGTGACCATCAAGTATATTTGAGACTTATATTTCTAATTCAAGAGGCATAATTCTATGATTGGCACACTTATTGCCATAATGCAGAGACCTGTTTTGTACAGCTATAACTGACAGATTGACGGATTACAATAGAGAAGGAGATTGACAGATGGACGAATTTTTGAATAACTTAGGTAACCTGATGATTCCCGTAGAGGAAGAAACTGAATATATCCCTTTACTTTCTGAAGAGGAAGAAGCGGATCTTAAAAAGATAAACATACCTGATGTTTTACCTATTTTACCTTTGCGCAATACAGTGTTGTTCCCCGGAGTGGTTATCCCCATTACAGTGGGCAGGAACAAGTCATTGCGACTGGTTCAGGAGGTTTCCAAGAAGAATAAACTGTTAGGGGCAGTAGCACAGAAAGAAGGGACCATAGAGGACCCTGAGCTGGATGATCTGTATAGAATTGGGACAGTGGCTCAGATTCTGAAAATACTTGAAATGCCTGATGGAACCACTTCAGTAATCATCCAGGGAAGAAAAAGGTTTCAACTGGATGAACTGCTGACCGAGAAGCCTTATCACGTAGCAAAGATAACCCCTCTGGAGGATGAAGAAGATAAACCTAAAGGGGAAGCTAAAGCAGTAGCCGCAGCCCTCAAAGAGCTATCTATCAAAATCATTAAGCTTTCATCCAATATTCCCACCGAAGCCACATTCGCAGTCAAGAATATTCAGAGCCCGTCCTTTCTGGTAAATTTTCTGGCATCAAACAGTGAACTTTCACTTAAAAAGAAACAGGATCTGCTGGAGACCGACAACGTGGCAAAAAGAGGATTCACCTTGTTGGAGAGCCTTTCCAAAGAGGTGCAGATGCTGGAGCTGAAAAACGACATTCAAACCAAGGTAAAAAGTGATCTGGATCAGCAACAGCGGGAGTTTCTCCTTCACCAGCAAATGAAAACCATCCAGGATGAATTGGGAGGCTCGCCGCAGGATCAGGAGGTAATTGATTTCCGGGAAAAGGGGAAAAAGAAGAAGTGGAACGCCGACGTGGCCGCAGCATTTGAAAAAGAGCTGGACAAATTATTAAGACTTAATCCTGCCTCCGGTGAGTATTCGGTACAGGTAAACTATATTCAGACCCTGGTGGAATTGCCATGGAACGAATACACCAAAGATAATTTTAACCTGAAGCGAGCCAGTCGAATCCTGGATAAGGACCATTTTGGACTGGAAAAGGTGAAGGACCGGATCCTGGAGCACCTGGCAGTGCTAAAACTTAAAGGCGACCTGAAGTCGCCCATTCTTTGCCTGGTGGGGCCTCCAGGTGTGGGTAAAACTTCCCTGGGTAAATCCATCGCCGATGCACTCAACAGAAAATATGTCAGAATGTCATTGGGCGGACTCCACGATGAAGCCGAAATAAGGGGTCATCGAAAAACTTACATCGGAGCAATGCCTGGCAGGGTGATACAAAATCTTAAGAAAATTAAATCATCAAATCCTGTGTTTGTGCTGGATGAGATTGATAAAGTGGGAAGGGATGCACAGGGAAATCCTGCATCGGCCCTTCTCGAGGTTCTGGATCCTGAGCAAAACGGAACTTTTCATGATAATTTCCTTGAAGTAGACTTTGATCTGTCCAAGGTGATGTTTATTGCAACTGCAAATACCACCGCCGGCATCAATCCGGCACTGCTTGACCGAATGGAGATCATTTATCTTTCGGGATATATTGTTGAAGAGAAGGTTCAGATTGCCAGAAGGCACCTTATTCCCAAGCAGATAAGAAATCACGGTCTCACAAAACAACAACTATCCATTCCATCTAAAACTGTAGAGCAAATCATTGAAAACTATACCAGGGAATCTGGTGTCAGGCAACTGGATAAGCAGATTGCCAAACTGGTTCGGGTGGTAGCAAAGCACATTGCTTTTGAAGATAGCTATGAAAAGAACATGACCCGAAACATGGCTACAGAGATCCTTGGGCCTCCCAGGTATATCAGGGATAAATATGCTGGCAACAAACATGCAGGAGTGGTCACTGGACTGGCCTGGACAGCCGTAGGGGGAGAGATCCTATTTATTGAGACCTCCCTGAGTCAGGGTGAAGGCAAACTAACCCTTACCGGGAACCTGGGTGATGTCATGAAAGAGTCTGCCGTCCTGGCACTGGAATACCTGAAGTCACATGCTGCCAAATTTTCAATTGAAACAAGTGTATTTAAGAATTACAATGTGCATGTACATGTCCCTGAAGGTGCCATTCCAAAAGATGGTCCATCGGCCGGAGTGGCTATGATGACATCCATCACATCGGCTTTCACCCAGAGAAAGGTAAGGAACTTTACTGCCATGACGGGCGAAATCACCCTGAGAGGTAAGATTCTTCCGGTGGGTGGGATTAAGGAGAAGATCCTGGCTGCAAAAAGAGCCGGAATCACAGACATTGTGATATCAATTGAGAACAGGAAAGATGTGGAGGAGATTAATCAAATATACAGGAAAGGTCTAAAGTTCCAGTATGTGAGTGAGATTTCTGAGTTAATGAATTTTGTTCTGCTCCAGGAGCTGGTTGATCAACCCATGGAAATCCTCAGTTAACAGATCAATAACTTCGCTGTTTCAATGCCATGGGCCTTTTTGATGCGTACAAAATAGATCCCGCAGGGAAGTCCCTTGCCCTCCAAATCTGAAACTGCAAAGGCATCTTCTTCTTTTGAACGTAGTTTATAAACGGGCATGCCTTCCATATTGAATACTTCTACCATGATTACACGCTTTTGGTTTAAAACAGGGCTTTATCTGGAAGCTAAAATAAGCACCGTTACAGGTAAAGTAAAGAGAAATCTAACTTATTGTGTGGAATAGGGAATCTGACCTGTGAACCGGGGGTTTTTAAGGATAACCCATTTTGTCAGGTAAAGTTGGATTCGAGCAGTTTGATTTTCTGGGCCGGTATCTTAATGGAACACGAATCGCCCGGGTATTCAAGGATACAGCTGCAGCTCTTACGATCCACCCTGGTCAAATACTTCAAATTCAGAAGGTAAGATCGGCTCGCCCGAAAAAAACTGCTACCTTTTAACAACCTCTCAATGGCTCCCAGGTTCTGGGTGGTGGTTTCTTGTACTCCATTTATAAGCCGAATATGGGTATAATTCCCATCGGCTTGACAGTAAATTACTTCCTTCGGATTGATTAAAATATATCCAGCACGGGTATTCAGTTTCACCTTACTGACAGAAGTCTCCTTCAGTGCCTCTATCAACTGGTTGATATCCTGTTTCCCTACCCTTTTCCTCGATGACCTGTAGCGTTCAATGGCCATATTCAACTCGCCCTGACGAACTGGTTTCATGATGTAATCAAAGACAGAGTTCCGAATAGCCTGGATGGCATAGTGCTCATATGCAGTTACAAAAATAATCCCGGGCTCCTTGCCCGCTTCCTGAACCAGTTCAATAAAATTAAACCCATCCCTCCCTGGCATTTGGATATCCAACAGCACCAGGTGGGGTTTCTCCTGATTCAACAGAACGATAGCTTCGTCCACATTTCCCGCAACTCCAACTATCTCCATATTATCGCTATCCTGAAGCATATACTTCAGCAGCTCGCGGGCTTCTGGTTCGTCATCTACGATAAGTATCTTTAGCAGATCTTCCATGTGGACTTCCCTAAAAAAATGTCTGGACGCAAGTTATAAAAATCCCTTAAGGACAAAAAACGGGACCTCTGTAGCCACTATTCTGATTTTTTTTTGTAATCTTCAATGTTTTTTATGCTGTGAAAGACATGGCAAATTCTCTTCCCCATAGAACTACAGCCAATTTTGGCACCCTTCCGGTCTTTATGACCACCATCTCCACTATTCTGGGTGCCATTCTTTTTCTCAGGTTTGGATATGCCGTTGGCCATCAGGGATTTTTGGGAGTAATTGGAATTATTATCCTGGGGCATATGGTGACGATTCCCACGGCCCTGGCTGTGGCGGAAATTGCCACCAATCAGAAGGTTCAGGGCGGGGGTGCATACTACATCATAAGCCGGTCCTTCGGCCTGAACATAGGCTCAGCCATTGGAATCACCCTTTACCTGAGCCAGGCCATCAGTGTGGCGTTCTATGTAATTGCCTTTTCGGAGGCTTTCGATCCTATCATTAGGTTCCTGCATTATGAAATAAATACACCACTCATTGATAAGCGATGGATTGGGCTGGCCAGTATGAGTTTGCTTTCTGTTGTGATCCTGACCCGGGGAGCCAATATTGGGATGAAGGCACTATATTTTGTGGTGGGGCTCTTATTCACCTCCCTGCTCTTTTTCTTTCTTGGCAAACCCACATCAGCAGATCATTCATTTGCATTGAATTTGCAGATCACCAACCCTGATGATTTCTTCTTTGTATTTACCATCATATTCCCTGCCTTTACAGGATTGGTAGCCGGGCTTGGACTTTCGGGCGATCTTCGCAATCCCAGCAAATCTATCCCAAGAGGAACACTCTGGGCCACCCTGGGAGGCTTCGTGGTATATGTGTTGGTGGCCTATAAACTGGCCATCAGTGCATCTCCCCAGGAGCTGGCCTCTGACCAGTTGATCATGCAAAAAATTGCACTATGGGGACCTATTATTCCAATTGGGCTGGCGGCTGCCTCTCTCTCTTCCGCACTGGGCTCCATCATGGTGGCTCCAAGAACGCTGCAGGCCATTGGCAATGACAAAGTTTTTCCCGGAACCGGCCTGAATGCATGGCTGGCCAGAGGGAAGGAGAAGGACAATGAGCCAACCAATGCCGGATTAATAAGTATCATTATCGGATTTGTCTTTGTAGCATTTGGAGATATCAATTTTGTGGCGCAGATTATCGCCATGTTCTTTATGGTAACCTACGGAGTAATTTGCGTGATCTCATTGCTGGAACACTTTGCTGCTGATCCTTCATACCGTCCCACTTTTAAATCCAGGTGGTATGTTTCTCTCCTTGGCGCCATCACCTCCTTCTGGTTGATGTTCAAGATGAACGCCCCCTATGCCTTGCTCTCATTGATTGTTATGGGCGGTATCTATGTGATGGTTTCCAGTTATAAGAAAAAGGAGAAGGGGCTGGTAAACCTTTTTCGCGGTGTGGTGTTCCAGGCCAGCAGGCAGTTGCAGGTATTGGCCCAACGAGCCGATCGGGAGGACCTGGACGAACACTGGAGACCTTTCACCATTTGTGTATCCCAGGATACCTTTATGCGAAGAAGTGCCTTTGACATGCTCCGGTGGATCTCATTGAAATATGGGTTTGGTACCTATATTCACTACATCAAGGGATTTCTCACCGAAAAGACCAACCAGGAATCAAGGGAGGTACTCAACAAATTGATTCAGCTTGCTGTAGGGAGTAAAAACAGGGTCTACCTCGACACCATCATCAGTCCATCCTATACATCGGCCATCGCACAGGTCATACAACTTTCGGGAATTTCTGGCAAGGGCAACAACATGATCCTGTTTGAATTCTCACAGTCTAATCCTGAAGCATTGCAGGAGGCCCTGAATACCCACGATATCCTCTTTGCCACAGGATTTGACCTTTGCGTTCTGAATACTTCCTACAAGGGATTTGGATATAAACAGCAAATCCATATATGGATTACATCCGATGATTACAACAATGCCAACCTCATGATTCTGCTGGGATACATTATTTTGGGCCATCCCGAATGGAAGGAGGGAATCATAAAGATCTTTGCCATCTATCAACCTGAAGAAGGCAACAGGAGAAAGGAGGAGTTGCAGGAGCTCATCAAGGAGGGCAGGCTTCCCATTTCACTGGCAAACATTAACCTGATCAGTGCCGATACGGAAAAGAAGACCCGGGATATCATTGGCCAGATATCTGCTGACTCCGACCTTACCTTCATTGGATTCAGACATGAACAACTAAAGACCGAAGGCCATCATCTCTTCACTGGATACGACTCTCTGGGGAATGTGCTTTTTGTGAGTGCCAATAAGAAAAAAGAAATTAACTAAAGTATTACCTTTGATAAAAATGCAGATGCAGAAAGTTGCTGTTTTTCCCGGATCCTTTGACCCATTTACAGTGGGGCACGAAAACATCGTACTCCGTAGCCTTGACCTCTTTGACAAGGTCATTGTGGCCATAGGGAAACATTCCACCAAAAAACCCCTGCTGGATATCGAAGCCCGGGTAAAAATGGTAAATGAGGTATTTCGGGCCTATGATCAGGTAAGTGCGGATTCTTTTGAGGGCCTGACCGTGGATTACTGCCGCAGGGTGAACGCCACTCACATGCTCAGGGGAATTAGAACATCTGCCGACTTCGAATATGAGAGAGCCATTGCACAGATCAACAAAAGGATGCTCCCCTCCGTTGAATCTGTCTTTCTGCTTACCACACCCGAACATACGCCGGTAAACTCCACCATTATCAGGGAAATCATTGCCTATGGTGGCGATGCATCCCAGTTCCTGCCGGAAGGTATACAAATAAAGGATTACCTCTGATGAACCTTAAGGGATTTTTTTGTTGGATGCTGGTGTGGAGTTGGGTGGTTTTACAGGGACAGGATGTTTCCATAGAGGCCCTCAGTCCCGACTACAATGGGAAAACAATACACACCATTGTGGCCTGGAATCCTTTTATTACATCCCTCGAATACACGGCCAGTGTAATTTGTGATGAGAATGGAAAATTCCAGCACCAGATGGAGCTGGAAGTAGCCAGGGTGGTTCAGTTCGAATTCGGAGTATACCAGGCATACCTTTACATGGAACCCGGGTATCACTATGAGGTTGAGCTCCCCCCCTTTAAGGAGAAAACATACAGCGACCAGATCTCCCCATTTTTTCAACCAGTGGTTATGCCCCTGATGGTGCAAAAAAGGACCTCTCTCTCCAAAGGTATTGAGGTAGAGGGAAAGCAAGATGTTAATTATGAGATTGCCAGGTTCGATACGCTTTTTGCCATGGCAAACAACCAGGTGATCCTGAACCGCCGGTTAAATAAGACCAGTCAGTTAGATTCAATCATTCAGGACCTGGAGTCTCACTTTTTGACCGATACGGTTCAGTTTTTCTCCGAATACAGAAAGTACAGGTATGGTGTACTTATGCTCAATGAAGGAATGACCGGTCTGGCCGAGATTAGTGAGACCTATCTGGGACCCGTGATCAGGGAGTGGCATCCCGGATTCATTGAGCTTTTCAGGGCCATGTTTAAGGACTTTATCTACTACTACACAAATACTCCTGACGGGGACGGTCTGATAAGATATATTAACAGGACACAGGATCTCGACAGCGCCAGGTATGTGTTGCAGCAACATCCTGCCATATGGAACGATACCCTTGCCGATATGGTTCTGATGCAAGAGCTTTCGGAAGTTTTCTACCGGGGCGATTTTCATCAGGAGGCCATCCTGAACCTGCTCGATTCCATGATCCAGGACCCGGTTTCTCCCGATTTCCGCATCTATTCATTCCAGCTTGAAAAAAAACTATCAAGCCTGGTGACCGGTCATCCTCCTCCATCCATCACACTTCCTGATCTGACTGGCAGTCAAACCACACTGGATGATTTCAAGGGTAAGTATGTCTACCTCTTTTTTGGAACACCAGATCATTATGGCTGTATGATGGAGTATCCTTTTCTCCAGTCCTATTTTGAAAAACATTCCGACTATCTGCAAGTGGTGACCGTGATGGTATCTGAAGAACGGGGAAAGCTGGATGACTTTATGCTGCGCAATGGGTATGGCTGGAAAGTGCTGCACTATGAAGGACAACCGGGTTTACTGGACGACTACCTGGTAAGGGCCTTCCCCACGGCTTACCTTATCGGACCCGACGGGAACCTGATCCTCTCTCCATCCACCCTGCCTTCGGATGGATTTGAACAGCAACTGTTTCGTATAATGAGATCCAGGGGCGAAATTTGATTAATTTCACTGCCATATAGGAAGAACAATGCCATGCATATCTATTTCTTCACCGGAACAGGCAACTCTTACCGGACTGCTCAGAAACTGAAAGAGTTAAGTGTAGCAAATGGCCATCTGTCTTTATTGACACCAGTAGATGGACTGAAGAGAAAAGATATTAAGCCAGCACCGGAAGATCACCTCTTTGCATTTTTCTATCCCACCCATGGTTTTTCGCTCCCATGGCACATGCTAAAGTTCATTTGCAGATTCCCATCAGGCAAAGGGAAGGTGGCGCTGGTAAATAACAGGGCCGGAATGAAGATGGGACGACTTTTCACCCCTGGCCTTAGCGGAATAGCCTTGCTCCTGCCGATGATTATCCTGCTCATTAAAGGATACCGCATCGCTGCGATGGTTCCACTCGACACCCCCTCAAACTGGATCAGTATTCATCCGGGAATTCGCAAAAAGGTAGTAAGTTCCATCTTCCTACAGCGGGAAAATGAGATAGCTCACATGTGGGCTTGCCTAAAGAAAGGGAAGGGTTACTATCCACTAAAGTTTTTCTTGCTTTTACCACTGGACCTGTTGATCTCCCCCATCAGTCTGGCATATGTATTTTATGGGAGATTTATGCTTGCCAGAACCTATCTGGCCGACCATAAATGCAATGGCTGCGGCCTCTGTGCTGACAGATGCCCGGTAGGAGCCATTAAGATGATCCGAAAACAACCCTACTGGACCTACAGATGTGAGAGCTGCATGCGATGCGCAAATATATGCCCCGAAAAAGCCATAAACTCCTCCATTCCCCTTACCGTTCTGTATACCTGGCTCTTTATTAAAATTATAGCAATCGACGGACCCCTCAAGTTTATCTGGGACCACCTGGAGGGATTAGGAAATGCTCCATTTTTTCTAATTAAATATATGATCTTGTGGGTACTTACCTTCCTGGGATCCCTGTTGCTCTACCAGCTGTTCTATTCACTAAATCGCATCAAGGTATTTAAGTATATCTTCGCTTTCACCACCCCTATGAAATTCTGGCGGCACTACATTGCTCCTGGTTTCAAAGGAAAATACTGATCAGATCAGGTTTTGGTAGTAGAGTACATCCATGATGCTCTTGTAGGTATTCTGCCTGATAAAGTCAGTCTCACCTGGCCGGGTCCATCTGTATTCAGTGATGCCCTCCTCTGACTGTAAAACAGGATCTGCACTGCCCTGGTATTTCATCTCAAACCACCTGGTTTTCTTAAGGATTCTCTGGTTTTTCAGGGAGTAGGTATGGTAGGTGGATATGACAGGATGTGTAATTTCAAGGCTTTTAAGTCCCGTCTCCTCCTCAACCTCTCTCAGGGCTGCCATTGCAAAATCCTCACCTTTTTCCAGTTTGCCTTTGGGTAAGTCCCATATTCCATGCCGTTTTATGGTCAAAAACTCCCCTCGGGAATTAAATACCACTCCCCCACCGGCTTCTATAGATGTGAAACACGCTTTGAACTCTTCAATGAGCATCAGCATATCTTCATGGAAGATGTAAAGATTCTCAATATATGACACTTTACTGAATACATTCAACAACTCATCCAGTTCCTGGAGGTTGCTATACTTGTAAAACAGACCCTTGTTTTTCATGAAAGCCCTGGAGAAATTATCCCCGAAATATACAGTTCTATCGTTGAAAAAAACTTTATACATGACACAAATATAATGCTTTATTAAAAGTTCTTCTTATATTTTTCCTTATCGAAATTGACGAATATGTTTCAGGACCTTATTAACGACACCGTAAGCCATTATAGCGATGGTCAATGGCAAACCTCTGTGATCATAAGCACTGTTATACTATTTAGCAGTCTGCTCCTTCATATGATTATTTTTATTGTCGTTCTTAATGCAGTGGCCATTGCCCTGATGACCTTTGAACCCATCAGGCGAATCGGGGTCAGCCTTTTTGCATCGGCCGGGGTGGCGGGTATCATATTGGGTTTTGCCGCCCAGAAATTAATTGGGAATGTGCTGTGGCTGGTTTTCAGATTGCCATCTCCCAACCCTTTAGAATTGAAGATGTGGTGGTGGTTGAAAAACCCTTCCAGAATTGGACCCGGGTTTCCGCCGACATTTTAGGGACTGTCTTTATCTACACAGATTATACGGTCCCCTTGGATAAACTGAGAAAGGAACTTACCAGGATCCTGGAGTCCGATCCCAAGTGGGATGGAAAGGTGAATGTATTGCAGGTTACCGATTCAACAGAAAAGACCATGGAAATTAGAGCCCTGATGAGTGCTGCTGATTCACCCTCCGCATGGGATCTCAGGGTCAATGTACGTGAAAAACTCATCGACTTCCTTCAAAAAAACTATCCGGAAAGTTTACCCCGGTCCCGCTTAGTCTTTTCAAAATCCCAGGAAGCCATTGACGAAGTTTGATCCTTAATTATTGCATATATTTGCCCCCATGAAAGAAATAGGCAGAACAGTCGCTGGATATTTGCTTCAAAGCAAAGCGGTCATGCTTGAGCCCACCTCACCCTTTACCTGGGCCTCTGGCTGGCACTCCCCCATCTATTGCGACAATCGTATAACACTCTCCTATCCGGAGGTAAGAGACTACATGAAGCAGGCTTTTGCTGAGGTTATTCAGGCCCAGTTTCCCAATCCGGATGTGATTGCCGGAGTGGCCACGGGTGCCATTGCCCAGGGTGCCCTGGTGGCTGATGTTTTGGATCTTCCAATGGTTTATGTAAGGGCGTCGGCCAAGGGACACGGACGAAATAATCTGGTGGAGGGAAGGATTTCACCCGGACAAAAGGTGGTGGTGGTGGAGGACCTGATCAGTACAGGCGGAAGCTCCCTGAAAGCAGTGGAAGCACTCAGGGAGTCCGGTACTGAAGTAATGGGTATGGTGGCCATCTTCTCCTATGGTTTTCAGGTAGCTGAAGACAATTTTAAGAAAGCAGGAATTGAATTGTTTACCCTCTCCGATTATCATACCCTCATAGAGGTAGCCCTTGAGTCGGGCGACATACAAGAGGAACAGGTGGAAATGCTCCAGCAATGGAGAAAGGATCCTTCCACCTGGAACAAATAAAATTTAAAGTCTGAAAAACCAGTAATTGTGAAAATTGAAAGCAAAATAGGCAAGTCTGAATACAGCGATCTGCAGATCTACAGTTTCATCTCCGATTTCAACAACTTTAAAGACCTTTTGCCAGAAGGTAAAGTGACCGGTTGGGAATCATCTGAGGATGAGTGCAGCTTTAATGTGGACCCCTTGGGCCGAACAGGCCTCAGAATGATAGAGAAGACCCCCAACTCGCTCATAAAGATTTCCTCCAGACCCGAGTTTTCCAAGTACCAGTTCACCATCTGGATCCAACTCAAGAAAGTTTCGGAAAACGACACGCGCATCAAAGTAACCGTGGAGCCACATGTGAATCAGATGATGTTACCAATGATTAAAATTCCTCTGAAGAAATTCGTGAATACTTTGGTCAAAAAAATGGAAACCTTCAAGTTCTAGTACTCAGTACTACCACCTCTCCATGCCCAAAGGTCATCAATTGACCCTCTGTCTCCACCTGCAGCTCCCCAAATTCGCTTACTCCTCTGATTGCTCCCTCAAATGTCTCATCGTGGGCAAGAAAACTGGCGCGCCTGTTAATCAGGTATAATTTCTCAAGATAATCATATTCAATTGATTGACTTCCTCCTCGTTCCAGGGTATTATACCTCGCCTCCAGGTTCAGAATTAACTTTTTGGCCATATCCCCGGGATCTGTTCGTATAGCTTTTTCAAGCATCACAGAGGTGGCTGGAACAGGAAATTCGGGAAAGGTAACCTGGTTCAGGTTTAATCCGATTCCAATAATTGAGTGCGATATGCTCCTGCCTGAGATACCATGTTCTATAAGTATTCCAGCGATTTTGCCCTTTTTGGTTAAAATATCGTTGGGCCATTTGATATTCGTGGCGATCCCCAGGGAGCCAAGTGTGTCAGTTATGGCAAGTGATGCAACCATAGAGAGGCGAAACTGGCTTGAAGCTGACAAAAATGCAGGAAACAAAAGCAGGCTCATCAACAAGTTTTCTTCCCTGTGGCTGTGCCAGGAATGGCTCTGCTGTCCCCTGCCAGCCTCCTGGTAATCAGTTAATACAACCAGTGGCCCCACTTCCCTCTCCTGGTTCAGAAGCGTCGAAATATATGAATTGGTTGAAGAAACGTTGTCAAGTTTGATCCATCTTTTTCCCATGGTACAATTTTTGTCAGTACTTCTATCACAAATAACAATTTAGGCGCTCAAATGTTAACGTCTAAATATATTACCTTTGTCAATAAAAAGGCAGATGGAGGAAAGCGAATCTTTGATGGTGGAGCAGAAGAAGCAATTGATTGTTGAAGCAATTCAGGAGAAGAAGGGGCACCAGATTGTTACCATTGATCTTTCAGAAATTGAAAATTCCATCTGTGACTACTTCATAATTTGTCACGGAGAATCGGTCACCCAGGTGGGTGCAATTGCTGAATCCATCAATAAAAAGTTGAAAGAGGAAGCCCAGATCAGGGCCCACCATGTGGAAGGACTTCAGAACAGTCAATGGGTACTGCTGGATTACTTTGATATCCTGGTGCATGTTTTCCAGGAAGATTACAGGTCTTTTTACAGATTAGAGGAGCTTTGGGCAGACGGGAAGGTGGCAAGGATTGAAGAAACAGTGTAATTAACAATGTATGACAGATAAAAAAAATAACCTGGGAAAATTCCCTGGTGGCAATCTGGGTAACAAGCCCGGAGGAGGTGCCAATAAACCAAAATTCAACTCCTACTGGATCATAGGAATCATTCTGCTCGCTATGATTGGGATTCAGTTTTTAAGTGCGGGTGGAACCCTGAAAGAGATTGATTCCAACCGATTTTTCCAAATCCTGAAAGATGGTGATATTGAGAAAATCGTTATTGTAAATAAGGAGAAGGTAGAGATATATATCAAGCCCGAACGACTGTCGGATCTAGCCTTTGAAGATGTGAAGTCTCAAAAATCCAATACGGTTCTGGGACAGTCGGTACCACAGTACTATTTTACCATCATTAGTCAGGATATTTTTGTGGGTGAGTTAAACAGGGTGATGAATGAACTTCCTCCCGAAAACCGTCCCACTTATACCACTGCCACCCGCCGTAACTATGTCGGGGAGATTATGCTGTGGGTTCTTCCTTTCCTCCTGATCCTGGGAATCTGGATCTATATGCTTCGCCGCATGGGTGGAGGCGGAGGAGCCGGGGGTAGCAATATCTTCAGTGTGGGCAAATCAAAAGCTCAGATCTTCGATAAGGAGACCAGTGTGAAGGTGGATTTCCATGATGTGGCTGGACTTGAAGAGGCAAAAGTCGAGATCAGGGAGATTGTTGATTTTCTGAAAAATCCTACGAAATATACCGAGCTGGGGGGTAAAATTCCAAAAGGAGCTCTTCTGGTAGGCCCTCCGGGTACTGGAAAAACATTGCTTGCCAAGGCAGTTGCCGGCGAAGCCAGTGTCCCATTTTTCTCCATGTCGGGTTCCGATTTTGTGGAGATGTTTGTGGGGGTTGGTGCCTCCAGGGTTAGAGACCTGTTTAAACAGGCCAAGGAAAAAGCACCCTGCATTGTATTTATCGATGAGATTGATGCGGTGGGACGTGCCAGGGGAAGGAACCCGAATATGGGATCCAATGATGAAAGGGAGAACACCCTGAACCAGCTGCTTACCGAAATGGATGGATTTGGCAGCAATAGTGGGGTGATCATCCTCGCTGCCACCAACCGGGCCGATGTGCTGGATAAAGCCCTCTTAAGAGCCGGGCGTTTCGACAGGCAGATTCATGTGGAGTTACCTGACCTGAATGAGCGCAGGGCCA
>JAOZUK010000545.1 GCA_029938715.1 Bacteroidales bacterium
CCGGACACCTTGTCCTGCTCAAAGCGGACACGTGTCCTGCGTAAACCGGACACTTTTTTCATCGCTCTTTTTCGCATTAAAATCTCCTCTAAATTAAACGTTTTTATAGATCTCTCTCATTGATACTTCAGTTTTAAGTTCTATTCGATGTGAACCATGAACAACCCTATCGAGGATTGCATCAGCCAAGGTATCCTCTTTTATGAACGCATGCCATTGATTAACTGGCAATTGCGATGCTATTATGGTTGACTTTTTTCCGTGTCTATCCTCAAATAATTCCAGAAGCATTATCTTCTGACTACCATCCAGTGATTTGAGGCCATAATCATCCAGGATTAACAGGTCCATTTTTTCGATCTTACTCATTTCTTTGTAGTAGCTACCATCAGCCTTTGCTATTTTCAATTCATCAAACAACTTGATACAGTTTTTGTACAGTACTTTATAGCCATGTTGGCACCCGTGATGACCCATCGCAGATGCGATCCAGCTCTTACCTGATCCGGTGGATCCGGTGATTATTATGTCCTGATGTTTTGTTATCCAGTCACATGAGGAGAGTCTCAACATCTGGTTTTTATCCAGGTTTCTTCTGGTGGAGAAATCAATTTCTTCAAAGCTTGCCTGGTATCTGAACCGGGCATTTGTTATCAACCTTTGAAGTTTTCTGTTATACCGGTCATCCCATTCGGCTTGAACAAGATGGGCGATTAATTCATCGGTGGTGAACTCCTTGTTAAAACTGGTTTCTGTTACCTCCCGGTATGCCCTGGCAAAACCGGTAAACTTCATCTCATCAAGCTTTTGCATTGTTGCTGTGTGATTCATAAATTTTTCTTTTTAATTGAACTTTTGGTGATCTGATTATTTGTAATTCTCTTTCCCCCTGATATTCTCATGAAAGGGTATTGTCATATCCTCAGAGTCCTGATCTTCGATCTTATAGGTTTTGTTTTTCAATGAGTTTGCGATAAACCGGTAGGATATACTATTGACCTCTATTGCTTTCTTACATACTGCCTGCATGGCTTCATCCTCGTATGAACTTCCCAGTTTTAATACACCCAGGCAAGCTTTAAATGCCTGCTGAGGATGAGCTCTCTGATCAAGCATCAACTTGATAAACTCTTTAACCGATCCCCCTTTTTTCTCAGCCCATGAGATAAACCTGTCTGGATTCCAGCCATTAACCAACTGATGATCCGGTGGCATGTGCTCCTTGAGAGTCGTATATCCATAGGGTTTACGATTTCTTTGATAGATGGCAATGCGAACATCATCCTTGAAGATTTCCACCATCCTGCTGGTATAGATAGTCTTAACCTTGATGCCAGCATACTGGTAAGGAACGCTGTAGTAATGCTTATCGTCCTTTAAATAAACATGATAGTTAAACTCTACCTTGGAGACCTGGTAGCGTTTTATTTCATATCTCTTCATCGGTAAGGGCAACAACTCGCTTTTCTCTATCTCATTGAATAATTGTCTGCGGGTAGTATCCCTTTTCTGAAAAGGAGTATTGTTATGTTTTTCCATCAGCTCCCAAGCCGCTTCATTTAGCTCTCTTAGGGAGTGAAAGGTCCTATTCCTTAACGGAGCAAAGATCCTTTGATAAACAAGGGTAACAGCGCTCTCCGCCAACGATTTATCCTGAGGCTTTATTGAGCGAGCGGGAAGTACAACCGTGCCGTAATGCTTTGCAAAAGCATTATATGTCTCATTAATCAAGGGCTCGTAATTGCATGCCTTCGTAACAGCAGACTTGAGATTATCCGGTGTGAGACCCCTGGTGGCTCCTCCAAAATACCAGATTGTATTCTCATTGGCCCATATCCAGTCCTCCAGCTTCTGAGTACGAATAAACTCCACATACGTTAACTGGCTTGCTCCCAGTATGGCTACAAAGCTTTCAACTGGTTCGACCTCTCCGGTCTCCGGATCCACTATCTCCATCTTCTTTCCGGTAAAATCCATATAGGTAATATCTCCAGCCTTATGTTCCATGTGCATATCCGGATCCTGTCTGCGCTCCCACATACGGTAGTGGTGACAGAACC
>JAOZUK010000546.1 GCA_029938715.1 Bacteroidales bacterium
ATACAACAAAAAATCCTATTATTTTGTGTTCAGGTTATTTAATTCCCGTTCCTTATTTTTTACTTCATCGATCTGTTGATTGTATATTGCCTGAAATCTATTCTTTCTGTACCTGTACGCTGTTAACAGCTAACAGCTAAAAGTTAATACCTGAATGGCCACATCTTCATATACGATTTAGTAATTCTCCACCAGTTTGCGATTCCTCTGGGTTCAAACATTAAAAAGAGTACAATAACCAGGCCAAAGGTAAAAGGTTTTAGTGCAGTTGCCAGATTCATGTTTGAAGGCAGGTATTGTCCTGCGGTTTCAGCGAGGCTCTCAACCTTCAGGTCCAGAAATTTAATGGCAACCGGTCCCCAGAAAGATCCGTTTAAGGTTCCCAGTCCTCCGACGATGGCCATGGCCAGGTAGGAAATGGATTCATGGAGGGTAAAAGATTCAAAGCCTACCCCTCTATAGACATAGGCATGAAGAGCACCCGCGACCCCTGCAAAAAAGCCTGCCAGAGCAAAGGCATATACTTTTGTGAGACCGGGGTTCATTCCCATGGCATCTGCAGCCCGGTCATTATCCCTGACGGCAATAAGACTCCTGCCATATCGTGTTTTCAGCAGGTTTCTGATGCCGAATCCCAGGAGGACCACAACAGTCAGGATTACAAAATACCAGAACACATAGTGATCTTTCCTTCCTACTTTCCCGGTGAACCAGAAAACCCGACCGACAAAGATAGTCTGTCCCTGGTTGAAAAATGACATGAAATTGATGACCCACTGGAAGATCATCTGAAATGAGAGGGTGGCGATGGCAAGATAGAGATGTTTTAACCTGAGCGCCGGTAATCCTACAATTGCCCCAAATACTGCCCCCATGAAACCGCTGAAGATGATCAGCAATGGCCAGAAATGAGTTATGATAATGTGAGAATCACCGATCGTCCGGCAAAAAGATGCCACGGTATAGGCACCGATCCCGACAAAGGCGGCGTGACCTATGGAGATAAGGCCTGCAAAGCCGGTAACGAGGTTCAGACCCATGACAGCAACAATAGCGATGAGTATATTATCAATCACCAGCATGGATTTGTTGCTCAGTTCGAACAGCAGGGGCCATCCAAAGAGAAGAACCAGGAACAAGGTGAAAATTGACTGGTCCAGATTTGTCAGGAATGTCCTCTGTTCCTGTTTGTACGCAGTAAAGAAATTTCCTGTTGCTAACCATTTATTTGCTGACATAAATTACACTCGCTCAATTTCGTGAATTCCAAATAACCCGTGGGGTTTAAATAGAAGTATAATGAGTAAAATGATATAGGGCATAACATCACCCGTTCCATTCAAACCCCAGTTTCCATCCAGATATCCACTGGCAAACTGCTGAATCAGTCCCATGATGATTCCGGCAACAACTGCACCCAGAATTGAATCAAGACCGCCTAGAATAACCACGGGAAATACGATTATTCCAAATGAGTGCAGGGTGTCAAAATTCAGCCCTGTAATATTGCCGATGATGCATCCTGCCGCAGCAGCCGACAACCCTGCAGTTGCCCAGGCGAGCCCAAATACTCTTGGGACGGAGATACCAACAGACATGGCACCAAACTGGTCGTCAGATACCGCTCTCATGGATATGCCAACAGTGGATTTTTTAAAAAACCAGGAAAATCCGCCAATCAAAAGAAAGGTTATTATAACTCCCACAAGCTGCGTCCAGGATATGGAAACACCGCCAAGAGTCAGCGGATCCTGGGGGAGAAACGTTGGAAACGAGTAGTTCTCTGTGCCAAAGGGAGTAAGATATATCAATCCATCGATAATCGACCCTAATCCTATTGTAACCATAATGACCGATATGATGGGCTCACCGATCAACCGTCTTAAAAAGATTTTTTCAACACTCATGGCAAGGAAAAAGGTAATAATCATGCTTGCCAGAAAAGAGAAGAAAATTGGTATTCCGACCGTTACAGTTAAAAAATAGGTGATAAAAGCACCGGCTGCAATAATCTGTCCATGGGCAAAGTTCGCCACCCGGCTTGATTTATAGACCAGTA
>JAOZUK010000058.1 GCA_029938715.1 Bacteroidales bacterium
TTGTCATGCTGGTACTGTTACTTTTTGGTGGAAGAAAGATTCCCGAACTGATGCGCGGCATCGGACAGGGCATGAAGGAGTTTAAAAAAGCAACAGCCGATGATGATGATGAAGTAATTGTGGATGATACCAAGGAAGCCAAAAAAATTAAAGATGGTGAGGAGTAAAATCCCAAGAAAATCCGGAGCCTGTCTGCATCAGCTGACAGGCTTTTTTGTCTCTATGAGTCTGCTGATGATCCTGGGTTCCTGCGATATAGCGAACAACCAGGGTGGGGCCAACGGACGAAGCATGCCTAATATTATCGGTGGTGCAGGCGAAGTACTGGTGGTCATGGATAAGCCCAATTGGGAAGGTTCTACTGGAGAGTTGCTACAGGATATACTTAAAGAGGAGTTTCCCGGACTTCCGCAGTCTGAACCTCTATTTACTGTATTGCATATCACAGCTGCCTCATTTGAGACGCTCTACCAGTTTCACCGTTCCATTGTTTTAACCACCATAGAGTCGGGCCTGGAGCCAAGGATTCGATTCAGAGAGAATGTCTGGGCAAGACCACAGATCATGATTCAGCTTGAAGCACCTACCGGGACAGCATTAAAGCATTTGATCAGTGAAAACGAGGATCGCATTCAAAGCTTTCTGGTTCAGTACGACAGAACCAGGTTAGTCAACCTTTACAAAGAACAGAAAGATCCGATTCTGCAGAAGGAGATTTCAACCCACCACCAGGTACGCCTGGCCATCCCCAGGGGATACAACCTGGATTTCAGTAAGGACGAATACACCTCGGTTTCGATTGAGACTTCCGACTTCTCCCAGGTTATTCAAATCTATGATTACCCGGTGGACGGACCAGGTGACCTAACCGTTTCAAAGATCATTGAGCAGAGGAATGCCATTACAAAATCGTTTACTCAGGGCCCCACAGATGAATCATACATGACCATATCCAGGATGTTTGAACCCATTGCCTACGATTTGAAAAACAACGATATGGATGTGATTGAGCTGCGTGGATTATGGGATCTGGAAAATGGTTTTATGGGCGGCCCATTTATCAGTCATTCGGTATATGACGCTAAGCGAAACAGGATCATTACTGTGGATGGATACATCTACCATCCCAATCAGAAGAAGAGGGTTAAGCTTAAACAACTTGAAGCGATCATCTATTCCATGGAGATCATCTAGGATAGTCCCTATTTTATGTAAAAAAGATTGGGCTTTTCAAACTCGAAAAGTGTGGGATAATCCTTATCAAATCTCTGAAGGACCTCTGTCAGAATGGCTTCCCTTATAAATTTCGATTTATTCCGGATCTTGTACTTCTCGCAGTAGAGGTTAATGGCCTCCTTTTCTCGCTGATTAAACAGGATGGTTGTTCTGTTGGTTCGTTTGAGCTTTTCGTCTTTTTTCTGATCCACCTTGGTTGTTTGAATTGGTTTTGCTAAAAATAACCAAAGCACAACACATAGGGGTCTCCAGAGTAGATATACAATCAACAACTTCCTAACACTGCAGGAAGAGTTTCTATTTCTCCTTCAGGATGGACAAAAGCTCAGCGGGCCTGATCAAACCCAGAGCCAGGGAAGAAATCAGACAGGAACCCAGGAGAATTGAGAAGCCGGTAATCCATCCAGGTATAAGTAGCGTAAGGTATCCTGCAAGGAGGTTGATAACCAGGAAGACTCCCAGCCTGATCAGAATATCTCCATTAATGGGAATCCGGATCAAATAGACAGCAAGGATCAGCTGGGCGATGGCATAGTAGCTCTGGGATATGAGGCTGGAAATGGCTGCTCCGTATGCCTGGTGTTTTGGAATCAGGATCAGGTTAAGTGAGATATTGATCACGACCGTTGAGGCAGCCAGTATGTTAAGGTGACGCAGGTTATTGTTTGCAGTCAAAAGTGTACCATAGAGATAGCTGGTAGAGATAAACAGAAAACCAATCATCAGTATTCCGAAAATCTTCGAACTGTAAGGAGCATGCGCCACATATAATAAGTCGATCACCTCCTTTTTATAGTAGTTACAAGAGATGGCTGCTGTGAGGCCAGCCACCATCAGAAGAGGCATGGCAATCCTGATTAATTCATTCACATTTTCATTCTGTCTGATCATTCTGGAAAACATGGGTAGCAGCAACATGGCAAAAAGCAGAGAGAACTGGGATGCGGCATCAAAGATCCTGAACGACTGGGCATAGATCCCTGCCTGTTCTCTGCCGATCTCCGGGAGTAATCGTTCAAGCATCACCGAGTCTACGCGGTTAAAGAGGGACATCAACAGAATGAGCAGTGCAAAAGGATAGCTCAGTTTAAGGATTCGCAAAGAGTTTTGCAGATTGATTCTCCTGAAAAAAGCGCCTGCCCTGTACCGGACTATGACAGCTGATGTGATCAGTGTAAGTGAATAGGAGGCCGTTTGGGCATATACAAACCACTCAATTCTAAATGGTTCACTGGTAAAGTTTCCCCAGAGCAAAAGGCCTGTGAAAAGGATCATCAGACTGCGATCCATCACAGACAGAAGGCTGTCAGTGCGATAAAACTGTAAACCACTGATATTTGTTCGGAAATAGAGAATGAATGATGCCAGAAACTGATTCATCACAAGAATCCAGAGCATTTTAAACTGTTCCGGTGAATAGCCCACAAGTTTCCCTGCAATCAAAACTATCCCTGCATAGATCAGGGAAAGAACCAGTTTAAGTGGAATGATTGCAGCCAGGTGATCCTGCAATAGATGGTGATCCCTGGCGATGGCCCTGTTGTTAAAATTATTGATGCCTAGATCGAGTAGAATGTTTAGAATAAAGGCGAAATTGAAAAGTGAAAAATAGAATCCGTATATCTCTTCACCCACCTGGTTCTGAACTCCTACCTCAATCCCAAAAAACCAGAAGGGTTTAATCAGAAGGTTGAGAAAGACCAGAAGTGCCAGGTTGGTGATGAATCGTTTTTTCAATAGATGTCGGTTAAATTATTTTTTAATTCAGTACAAATGTAATAAGTTCGCTCCAGAAAAGTCAACGTCCGATTTGGACCACGAAAGAAAAATGAAAACGGTTGCGGTGAATACCCGTCTATTGATGCCGGGAAAGCTTGATGGAATAGGCTGGTTTACTTACGAGACGCTAAAAAGGATAACCTTTTCGCATCCCGAAATACACTTTATATTTTTATTCGACAGGAAGTACAGCAAAGAAGTTGTGTTTGGAGATAATGTGACACCTGTTATCCTCGGGCCACCCACAAGACATCCGTTGCTATGGGTTTATTGGTTTGAGTGCAGGGTGAGGAGGTATTTAAAAAGGGCCAAACCAGATCTATTCCTCAGCACAGACGGGTTTTTATCCCTGGGGGCAAAAACACCCTCGGTGGCAGTGATTCACGACATAAACTTTGAACACCGGCCTGGGGATGTTCCCTTTCTGGTAAGAAAATACTACAGGTACTTCTTTCCCAGGTTTGCCCATAAGGCCAACCGGATTGTAACAGTCTCAGAATATTCGCGGAGAGATATAATCAACCAGTATGATGTATCTGAGGATAAAGTAGATCTGGCCTACAATGGGGCCAATGATCGATTTGTTCCTTTAACCGAGGACCGTGTTGAAGAAGTTAGAAAAGAGTACACTGCGGGGGCACCCTATTTTGTATTTGTGGGGAGCCTGCATCCCAGGAAAAACATCACAAACCTGCTTAAAGCCTTCCAGCTTTTCAAGGATGAGATCAAAGGAGATTTTAAGCTGGTACTGGTAGGCGAAAAATTTTTCCTCACCAAACCCATGGAAGAACAGCTGGAGAAGATGAAGAATAGTGACGATGTTATTTTTACCGGGCGTCTCTCTCCCGATCAGCTCAATAATGTGCTGGGGGCAGCGTGGGCCATGACCTTTGTTCCCTATTTTGAGGGATTTGGAATTCCCATTGTTGAAGCCATGAAGTGTGATATCCCAGTGGTTGCTTCTAAAGTGACCAGCTTGCCCGAAATTGCCGGCGATGCTGCCATATTCACCTCCCCTGAAAGTCCGGGCAGCATCAGGGATGGAATGATCAGAATCGTTCGTGAAACCGGACTCAGAGAAGAGCTTATTGAAAAAGGGCGGAAACGTAGGATTCTGTTCAGCTGGGATTACACTGCCGAGAAGCTCTGGAGCTCCGTTGAGAAGGTAATTGAGGAGAATGCTTGACCCTTTCCACACAGAAGGCGTAATTGAGGCGGGTTGTGATGAGGCCGGAAGAGGGTGTATTGCCGGACCTGTATTTGCCGCTGCTGTGATCCTTCCTGCTGATTTTCGGAATCCAATGGTAGACGATAGCAAGAAACTTTCAGCCAAAACCAGAGATTTGTTGAGGAAGGTGATCGAATCCGAAGCCATTGCTTACGGAGTTGCTCTTGTGGATGAAAAGGAGATAGATCAGATTAATATCCTGAATGCCTCTATACTGGCCATGCAAAAGGCGGTGCAGAAATTAAGGCTTGTTCCACAACATCTTATTATTGATGGCAACCGTTTTAGACCCTACCGGGACATCCCTTACCACTGCATTGTCAAAGGGGATGCAAAATTCGCCTCCATAGCAGCTGCATCCATACTGGCAAAAACCCATCGCGACGAATATATGGAAATACTTCACAGTCAGCACCCTGAATATATGTGGAAAAATAACAGGGGCTATCCCACCAGGGTACACAGGGAAGCTGTTTATAATTTTGGTCCATCTCCCTATCACAGACGATCATTCAGGTTGCTGAATGACCAGATGAGACTCGACTTTTCTTAAACAAAAGAAATTGCAATATTTGCACCGATTACTTTCAAATATCTATTAATCATAGCAACAATAATAAAAACATGAAGAAATCATATCTTTTATTAATTGGCCTTGTATTCGCACTCCAGGCCAGGGTGCAAGCAGATGAAGGGATGTGGTTGTTAAGCCTGATTGGACAGGTGAATATGGATGAAATGACCGAATTGGGATTGCAGTTAACATCTGAACAGATATACAGTGTAAATCAGGCAAGCCTGAAAGATGCAGTAGGGGCCCTGGACCGGGGATCGTGTACGGCAGAGCTGGTTTCCCCTGATGGTCTTCTCCTAACAAATCACCATTGTGGTTATGGTGAGATTCAAAATCACAGCTCCCTGGAACACGACTACCTGAGGAATGGATTTTGGGCCATGACTAGGGATGAAGAACTCCCCAATGAGGGTAAAACCATCACCTTTCTGGTGAGAATGGATGAAATAACCGACCAATTTGCTCCTGAACTCACTGATGAGATGAGCGTGCAAGAGCGTAGTTCAAAGATTCGTTCACTTTCACAGCCCGTTATAGCCGAAGCAACAGAAGGCACCCATTATGAAGCCAGGGTAAGGAGCATGTTCAACGGGAACAGGTTCTTCCTTTTTGTAATGGAAACATACCTCGATGTTCGTCTGGTGGGTGCTCCCCCCGAATCCATCGGGAAATTTGGGCATGATACGGATAACTGGATGTGGCCCCGTCATACCGGCGATTTCTCCATGTTCAGGGTTTATACCGGTCCCGATGGCAAGCCTGCCGAATACAGTACCGATAACATACCGCTAAAATCAAAGCACTACCTTCCCATCTCCCTCAAAGGATATGAAAAAGGCGATTTCACCTTGGTCATGGGTTTTCCGGGAAGCACAGACCGATATATGACATCTTGGGGAATTCAGGAGTTGCTTGATATTGAGCATCCCAATCGGATTAAGATCCGGGGCATCAAGCAGGATATTCAGATGGAAGATATGATGGCCGACGAGAAAGTAAGGATCCAATACTCTTCAAAATATTCACGCTCTTCCAATTACTGGAAATATTCCATTGGTCAAAGCAAGGGCTTGAAAAATCTGAATGTACTGGCTAAAAAGCAACAGGAGGAAGAGGCATTTACAAACTGGGTGAATCAGGATGAACAACGCAAAGCTCTGTATGGAGAAGCCCTGAAGGATATACAGGAAGCTGTTGAGGGGCGAAAAGAGTTACAGAACGCAGCTCAGTACCTGATGGAGTGCGTATTCCGCGGTATGGAGACGATGAGGTTTGGACGCAACCTCAGAGAGCTGGAGATGGTCCTTGCCGATCCGGAGCCCGAGGCAGATCAAATCAAACAGGTGACAGACGGACTAAAAGCATATTCGGCCGAATTTTATAAAGATTACAATCCGCCCACCGATCAGAAAGTGATGACTGCCATGGTCAATTTGCTTGTCCAGGATATCGGTGATGAATACCTTCCTTCGAACATCCTGGAGGTGAAGACCAAGTACAAGGGGGATGCCGCAAAGTATGTGGACAAGTACTTCAAAAAATCGTTTCTGACCGATCCCGACAGGTTTATGACATTTATGGACAATCCCTCTCTGAAAGCATTGAGGAAGGACCCGGCCTATAAAGCAGCAATGGCTTATAATAAGTATTTTGAAGTGGTGGGAAGACTGGCAGAATTTGATTCTGGATTAAGTAAGGGTAGCAGACTTTACCTGAAGGGACTGATCGAGATGTATCCAGAAAGAGATTTCTATTCCGATGCCAACTCGACCATGCGGATGAACTATGGAGTGGTTGGAGATTATTTTCCCAAGGACGCAGTTCTCTATACACACTATACCACACTTAAGGGAGTCATGGAAAAGGAGGATCCTGACAACTATGAATTTGTGGTGTCAGAAAAACTCAAAGAGCTTTACGAAGCAAAGGATTATGGTCCCTACGGGAAAGACGGGAAATTGAATGTATGTTTTACTTCTAACAACGATATTACCGGTGGTAATTCGGGAAGTCCTATTATCAATGCAAATGGTGAACTACTAGGAATAGCTTTCGATGGCAACTGGGAAGCCATGAGTGGAGATATCGCTTTTGAGACCCAATTGCAGAAGTGTATCAATGTGGATATCAGGTATGTAATGTTTGTTATCGATAAATACGCTGGTGCAAGTCATTTGATTAAAGAGATGACTCTTGTCCAGTAATGCAACCATGACCCCGGGAGAGATAGTCATCTATACCGACGGAGCTGCCCGGGGTAATCCTGGTCCGGGAGGACTGGGTGTGGTGATGAAGTTTGGTAAGCACAGGAAGGAGATCTCAGAAGGGTACCGTTTAACCACCAATAACCGGATGGAGTTGCTTGCTGCGATCAGGGGCCTGGAAGCATTGAAACGGAACGATCTGAAAGTGAAGATCTATACCGATTCACGCTATGTCTCTGATGCTGTAAACAAAGGATGGGTTTTCAGTTGGGAGGCAAAACGATTTAAGAATAAGAAAAATGTGGACCTCTGGCTCAGGTTCCTGGAGGTATACAGAAAGTACTCCGTTAAATTTATCTGGGTGAAAGGGCATGCGAATATTCCCGAGAATGAACGCTGTGACAGACTGGCTGTTGAAGCCAGCCACGCAAACGAGCTTGAGATAGATTCCGGGTATGTGAATAACAACGATGAAACGTTAAATAGTTTTTCTTAAATTTCGGTAAATAAGCTGATAAGCAATGTTAAGCAAGTCTGTCCTGACATATCAGGGTCCGCTTTCTTTCAGTACCATTGACTCTTTGCTGGCAGAGTTTAAATTGGCAGCACAGGATCATGAGTTACCCTTCAAGGCCTATAAGAAGATGATTTACATCATGATAGAGGCTTTGGAGAATATCACCAAATACAACGATCAGTTTATTTGTAAAGGGGATAAGTCGTTGGAATTCTGCCCTTCATTTGAGATTAGCAAGAATGCCTCCAGCCTTGAATTAATTACCAGAAATCCGGTGAGAAAAAAAGATGTGGATCCACTGAAAGCAAGGATCGATAATGTGAATAGCCATAACTCAGCAGAATTAAGGGAGCTTTACTTAAGTACCATGTCCAATGGTAAATTTTCTGCCAGTGGTGGGGCAGGACTTGGATTTATTGAGATGGCCAAAACAGCCGGGAATAAACTTGAATATACTTTTGAAAATCTTACAAAAGACTACTCGCTCTACACCATCCGGATACGCTTTTCGATCTGATGTCCCATTGTCCTATTCCGGGCAGACCCGGTTCGTTTTCGAACACTTTTAGTTTTCTTTGCTGTAATAGCCAGCATATCAATATATTTATACATAGCGTCTTAAACTTTGTGGCACGAAAACTGTTTTTAATACTGTCAATGCAATCATATGTGGAGGAATTTCTTTACTGTAGCGCTCAGAAATATCAGTAAGAATAAGGTTTTTACTTTGATCAATGTGTCAGGTCTGGCCATTGGTCTGGCCAGTTCCATTCTTATACTCCTCTTTATCAATAAGGAACTGAGCTATGACCGGTACCATAAGAAGAGTCAGAGGATTCATCGATTGTACATTGATGGGGTGATGAGTGAACAATCATTTAAAGGAGCCTGGACATCCATGATCATGGCTCCCACATTCACTAAAGAAATTCCGGAGATAGAGAAGTTTGTGAGGTTCGATGTATATAACCAGCGGTTGATCTGGTATGACAAAGAGAAACATATGGAAGATCACTTCCTGTTTGCCGACTCTACCATATTTGATATATTCAGTATCAGGTTTATCAGAGGAGACCCTTCCACTGCTCTTACACGCCCCAATACGGTGGTTATCACAGAGGAAAAAGCAAAGCTCTATTTTGGTGACAGAGATCCTCTGGGTTTACCCATCAGTGTAAATCGTGACAGCAACTACTACTATGTAACCGGCGTGATTGAAGAGTTTCCCGATAATTCCCATTTTTTTGCAGATTTCATAGCCTCTATGGAAACCATTGATTGGGAGGAGAAAACCACCTGGTTCCAGAATTCCATATTCAGTTATGTGTTGTTGCAGCCAGGAGCAGATCCAAAGGAGGTGGAGGCTAAGATGGGTGAAGTGATGGCCAGGAATGTGAGTAAGGAGATAGAATCCATACTGGGGGTAGGCCCCGAAGAGTGGGCAGCTGGAGGGAACAGGTATGGTGTATTTCTTCAGCCACTTGTTGATATTCACCTTCAGCCCGAGATTGAGGTGGGAATGGAGATCTGTTACCGTCCGGTAAACGATCGGCTATATATTCACATTTTTGCATTGATTGCCTTCTTTATCCTGGTTATTGCATCCATAAATTTTATGAACCTTTCCACTGCAAGGTCTGCCACCAGGGCCAGGGAGATTGGGTTGAGAAAAGTGGTTGGATCCAATAAATCCTTACTGGTCCGTCAATTCCTCACCGAATCGGTAATGCTCAGCCTGATGGCACTGGCTATTGCATTGATCATGGTAGAGTTATCATTGCCCCTTTTTAACCAGATCATGGACCTGAATTTAAGGATGGAAGCATCTCAGCACCGATATCTTTTACCATTGGTTATTCTGCTGGCCATAGTGGTTGGGCTTATCAGCGGTGCATATCCTGCCCTTTACCTTGCCAGGTTTAAACCGGTGGATGGTATTAAAGGTGATTTTCTGGGCAGGCGCAAGGCAAGTTATTTCAGAAGCACCATGGTGATTGTACAATTTACCATCTCGGTCGCAATCATTGTGGGAACATTGATTGTATCCAATCAGTTGCACTTCATGCTCAACAAAGACCTGGGATACGACCAGGAACAGCTGGTGGTTATAAAAAGAACCTATCCCCTGGAATCCAGCCTTCAGACCTTCTGCAGGGAGATTGAAAAAATACCCGGGGTGGCTGCCACTACAAATTCAACTACCTACCTGGGATTCAATAACAGTACGGAGAGTTACCAGATCAAAGGTAGGGAGGCCTCCAGGAACTATCTTTTCGCCACCAATTACGTGGATTTCGAATTTATGAGGACCTATAATTTTGAGTTAACTGATCCGGAAAGCAGATTTTTTGATCCCAAATTCTCTTCAGATAATTCGGCAGTTCTGATCAACAAGGCCGCCATTTCAGAATTTGGCATAGAAGATCCTTTGAATACCATAATCCTCGAACCCACACTGGAGGGGGATACCAACCAGCTTCAGATCATTGGGGTCATGGAGAATTTTCACCACACCTCGCTGCGGGAACCGGTGGAGCCATATATGATCAGATTTAAAGAGGAGGACCTTGAATGGTCGGGATATATTACCGTAAGACTGGGTGTGGCTGGAGTGGGAATACCCATTACTCTGAATCAGATTAAGAAAAAGTGGATGGAGATGTCCAATGAAGCACCTTTTCAATTCTTTTTCCTGGACGATGAGCTGGATAACTACTACAAAGAAGAGAGGCGAACCGGGCGGCTTTCGTTAATGTTCGCCATCCTCTCCATCCTTATTGCCAGTCTGGGTCTGTTTGGACTGACCCTCCATAATACCACTCGAAAAACCAGGGAGATAGGAATCCGAAAGGCCATGGGTGCAAGTATCCGAGAGGTGGTTTTGGAGGTATCCAGGGAAATCGTCATACTGATGAGCGCCTCAGTTTTGCTGGCATGGATTGCAGCATACTTTTTCATGCAAAACTGGCTGGAGGGATTTCCTTTTCATATTAGATTTCAACCATGGATCTATATTATATCGGCCCTTACAGCAATGATCATTTCATTGGTTACGGTGACTATACTTGCCTACAGGGCAGCTACGTCCAATCCGGCCCAAACTCTTCACTATGAATAGAACGGGTTATTCTGGAGAGAAGTGACCCTCATGGCTTATTCTATCCAGGTCCTCGGGAGTGTCCACTCCGATAGAGGGCAGATCTGTAATGTCGGTCTGAATCGCAATGCCATGTTCCAACCAGCGCAGTTGCTCCAGCATTTCAGATTGTTCCAGCCTGGAGACGGGCAACTTTACGATCTTCTCAAGCACATCGGAACGATAAGCATAAAGCCCTAAATGCGCATAGAAGGTGTGACCCTCTGGTTTTGGACCTCTTATATAGGGGATGGGAGCGCGGGAAAAATAGAGGGCTTTGAGTGACTTGTCAACCACCACTTTTACCAGATTTGGATTTTGTGGTTCTTCATGTGCCGGGATCTGCCTGATAAGCGTAGCAATCCCTGTTCCTGAGACCTGGAAACAAGCCATCAATGTTTGCAGCTGGCCCGTCTGTATCAAGGGCTCGTCTCCCTGTATATTCACCACATGACTGAATGTGAGACCTGTTTGATTCCTGTAAAGATCCAGAGCTTCGGCACAACGTTCGGTTCCGGTGTTGTGATCTGATCTGGTCATCAGTGCTTTCCCTCCAAAATCTAGTACAGTATTCAGAATCCGATCATCATCTGTGGCTACCACCAGATGCTCAAATAAACTCGATGCCCTCTCATATACCCATTGAATCATAGGTTTGTCACCCAACAAAGCCAGAGGTTTGCCCGGGAAACGCGATGAAGCATATCTTGCCGGTATGATACCCAGAAATTTGGCCACTTTTTTATTTCAAAAATAGGAAACTAATGGGATAAACCTTTTTGAATCCGACTAAAGTTGTAATTTTGTCATACTTTCAGGTTATTTTGTCAGAAGGCCAATGGATCTACAACAAATAAAGCAACGCTTTGCCATCATTGGGAATTTTCCCGGTCTCGACAGAGCTATTGATATAGCCATGCAGGTGGCTCCCACCGACCTCAGTGTTTTAATTTCGGGAGAGAGTGGTACCGGCAAGGAGTCATTTCCGCAGATTATTCATTCTCTGGGTGTCCGCAAACATGGTCCCTATATTGCTGTTAACTGTGGTGCCATCCCTGATGGCACCATCGATTCGGAGTTATTCGGTCATGAAAAAGGTGCCTTTACAGGTGCCCATGAATCCAGGAAAGGATATTTTGAAGTGGCAAACGGGGGGACTATTTTTCTGGATGAAGTTGCAGAATTGCCTCTCTCTACGCAGGTGAGGTTGCTCCGGGTACTTGAAACAGGGGAGTTTATCAGGGTGGGTTCTTCCAAGGTGGTTAAAACGGATGTCAGAATCGTTGCTGCCTCGAACCTTGATGTTGCCCAGGCAATTAAAATCGGCAAGTTCAGGGAGGACCTGTTCTATCGGCTCAATACAGTGCCTATTCAGATCCCGTCCCTTAGGGAGAGAGGCAATGACATTCTACTTCTGTTTCGTAAATTTGCAGCAGATTTCTCAGAACGTTATCGCATGCCTGCCATTCGGCTCGAAGAAGAAGCGCGCCAGGTACTGGTAAACTATGAATGGCCGGGAAATGTGAGACAGTTGAAAAATGTGACCGAACAACTCTCCATTATTGAACAGGAACGTGAGATCACTGGACCGGTACTGCTCAATTACCTGCCGGATTATCATAAGACCAGGCTTCCGGCACTGATTGATAAGGATAAGGTGAATGAAGATACCTTTAATTCGGAAAGAGAGATACTCTACAAAGTATTGTTCGATATGAAGAGCGATATGAACGATCTGAAAAAGCTGGTAGCCCAGATAATGGAGAAAGGAATAGAGTCCTCCAGTATAGAGCAGGAGAATGAAGGAATTATGAAAAGGCTCTATGCCACAGTCGACGATCTGGCAGATAAGGTGGATCAGCCCATCAGTCACCAAATGACAACCAAACCAGGACGGGATGAAGAGAACATTCTCGATACGGAGGAGATTGTGGAGGAGTCCCTTTCACTTGAAGACAAGGAGATAGAATTAATAATTAAAGCACTGAAGAAGCATAACGGCAAAAGAAAATATGCCGCGCAGGATCTGGGGATCTCCGAACGTACTTTATACAGAAAGATCAAAGAATACGATATCGATTGACAATGAGCAGGAGGAGCAAACATATGAGCATTACCGGGCCCGGCTGCCCGTCACTTGTTACCTTAATGATGGTCATCCTTTCACTGGTCACCCTGAATCAGTGCAAAGTCAACTACTCTTTTAGCGGAGTTAATATTTCTGAAGATATTAAAACATATACAGTGGAGTACTTCCCCAACCGGGCTGCCTTAGTTCAGGCTCAGTTAAGTCAGGTATTCACTGATGCCCTGTTGGATCAAGTTGAGGGCAATACAAATCTTAGCATGAGTACCGATGGGGGAGATGTCCAGTTTTCCGGCGAGATCACCGGATATGAAACCCGCCCAACTGCCATAACCAGTGATGAGGTGTCGGCACGAAACAGGCTCACCATCACGGTAAGGGTGAAACATACCAATTTAATGCAGCCCGAACTGGACTTTGATACAAGTTTCTCCAGGTATGAAGAGTATGATGCAAAAGCTAACCTGTCTGACGTGGAAAACGAACTCAATGAACTGATTGTGGAATATTTGATTGAGGATATATTTAATCGTGCATTTGTATCCTGGTAACCGAAACATATATGGATCCTTCAGATATTATACGACTCCTTAGCACCCATCATTACGCTCCTGCCAACCTGGAGGAGGTAAAAGATCTTTGCCGGAATTATCCGGAATTTAACTTGGCTCATATGTTAAAAGTGCGAATCATGGAATCGCTGGGTCAGAATAAGGAGAAAGAGTTGAAAGTTGCAGCGGTCTATTCCAGTAACCGTATTAAATTATACCAGCTGGTGACAGAGGTGAATCAACCTTCAAAGCCGGAACCAGAACCAGAAATAAAACCAGAAACAGACCCCGCATTGGATCAGGAACCGGAATCACTTTCTGAAGAACCTGATGAAATTCAGTTTTCAGAAGATACTGATCAGCATGCAGATGTCATTATTAAACAACATGCTCCTTATGCAGCCCCGGAACCCGATGAAGACCTGCTGGAGCTGGATGATGAATTGGATCCGGATGACGCATTCGTATTGGATACCTCAGAGGCCGAATTATCATCTGAAACCTTAATTCAGGGGTTGGTAAAGAGTGAGTCTGAAATGGAGGAGCCAGATGTGGCGGGTTCAGAAACACCAGCTATAGATGTGGTTGAAAAAGAGGAGTCCCGTTCTGTAAGCAGTCACCTGATTCAGAATTTCATTAAGGGCGACCCCGGACCCATCAGGGGTGACAGGAAAACTTCTCTAAAGGGGGATGTGTCCAAGTCATCAATCCGTGAGCATGATGGATTTATAACAGATACCCTGGCGAAGATTTATGTGAAGCAGGGATTGGTTGCCAAAGCCATCTACGCTTACGAGAAATTAAGTTTGAAATATCCGGAAAAAAGTGCTTACTTTGCAGCTCAAATTGAGAAAGTTAAGAATATAAATCATTCATAAAGAGGCTTTAACATGTTTGTAGTATTTACGGTATTGATTGTTGTAACCTGCATCTTTACCATTTTGATAGTACTGGTGCAGAATTCAAAAGGAGGTGGACTGGCATCGAACTTTTCATCGTCAAACCAATATATGGGAGTTCGCAAGACTGCCGATTTTCTTGAAAAAGCCACCTGGACACTGGGTGCAGCGCTGATCGTTTTCAGCCTTCTGGCAGGTATTACAGTGCCAAAAGGTGGAGAGACTGCCAATTCACGCCTTCAGGGTCAGTTTGATGAAAGCATATTGAATCAACCTCCACAGACCATCGATCTTCCCGAATCGTTTGGTACTGAGCCTGCAGAGGGAGGCGAAGAGTAAGCGATCATAAGATATTCAGAAATTGAAAGTGTCAGTATGTCATATTACTGACATTTTTTTTTTGTTTATACCCTTTGGCACAAATTATGATAAAGAGAAAGCGATTTTGATAATGTCGAACTTATAAATAATTTAAAAAAATGGCAGAACTTAAAGGTAGTATCCTTGCAGGTAAAATTCTGGTGAAGCCTTCAGAGGCTGAAGAGAAAACCGCTAGTGGAATTATTATTCCCGATACAGCGAAAGAGAAACCACAGCATGGAAAAGTGGTAATGGTCGGAACCGACAAGAAAGATGAACCCATGGAAGTAAAAGTGGGCGATCAGGTTCTATATGGTAAATTTGCCGGTCAGGAATTAACTATTGATGAGGAAGACTATCTTCTGATTTCGCAGAGTGATGTATTATTTATTTCCAAGTAACCAATTTAAAAAAGTATAAAAATGGCAAAAGAGATCAAATTTGACATGGAAGCCCGTGATCTGCTTAAAAGTGGTATTGATCAACTGGCTGACGCTGTCAAGGTAACATTGGGTCCTAAAGGGCGCAATGTAATTATTGAAAAGAAATTTGGTGCCCCACAGGTAACCAAAGATGGTGTTACAGTGGCAAAAGAGGTGGATCTGGAAAATCCCTTTGAAAATATAGGTGCACAAATGGTAAAGGAAGTTGCTTCCAAAACCAATGACGACGCTGGTGATGGAACTACCACTGCTACTGTACTGGCACAATCCATCGTACAGGTTGGATTGAAAAATGTTACTGCAGGTGCAAATCCAATGGACCTCAAAAGAGGAATTGATAAAGCTGTTATCGAGGTGGTTAAATACCTTCAGAGCCAGTCAAAAGAGGTTGGAGATGATAACCGGCAAATAGAGCAGGTAGCTACCATTTCTGCCAATAATGAAGCTTCAATTGGTGCACTTATTGCAGAGGCCATGTCAAAGGTGAAAAAAGAGGGTGTGATTACCATTGAGGAATCCAAATCGTCAGATACATACGTGGATGTAGTTGAAGGTATGCAATTCGATCGCGGATACATCTCTCCTTATTTTGTAACGGATACTGAAAAGATGGAAGCAGTGCTGGAGAATCCTTACATACTGATCCATGACAAGAAGATCTCTACCATGAAGGACCTTCTTCCTGTCCTGGAAGCCACTGCCCAGAATGCTCGTCCGCTGATGATTATTGCTGAGGATGTGGATGCAGAAGCGCTGGCCACACTGGTGGTTAACAAACTTCGCGGATCGCTGAAAATTGCTGCTGTAAAAGCTCCGGGTTTTGGTGACAGGCGTAAAGAGATGCTGGAAGACATTGCCATTCTTACCGGTGGAACAGTTATTTCTGAAGAAAAAGGATTGAAACTTGAGGCCACCGAATTGGAAATGTTAGGACATGCTGAGAAGATATCCATCGACAAGGAGAATACCATCGTAGTAAATGGCGGTGGGGAAAAGGCAATGATCGATGCAAGGATTGGACAGATCAAGAAGCAGATCGAAAATACCACATCTGATTATGATCGTGAAAAGCTGCAGGAGCGTCTGGCCAAGCTGGCTGGTGGTGTTGCTGTAATTTACGTGGGTGCTGCTTCTGAGGTTGAAATGAAATCTAAGAAGGACCTCTTTGAGGATGCATTGAGTTCTACACGTGCTGCAGTAGAAGAAGGAATCATTCCCGGTGGTGGTGTTGCCTACCTGCGCTCTATTGAGAAACTGATAAAGTTCAAAGGTGCCAATGAAGATGAGAATACCGGTATTGCCATCGTGAGAAAGGCACTGGAAGAACCTCTTCGCCAAATCGTCGAGAATGCTGGTCTTGAAGGATCCGTTGTAGTGAGGGCCATCATGGACGGTAAAGGTGATTATGGGTACAATGCTCACACCGAGAAGTTTGAGAACCTGTTTGAAGCTGGTGTAATTGATCCAACTAAAGTGGCTCGTATTGCACTGGAGAATGCAGCTTCCATTTCTGGCATGTTGCTGACTACTGAGTGTGCTATTGTTGATGTTCCAGAACCCGAGCCTCCAATGCCTGCTGGCGGTCCCGGTGGCGGAATGGGTATGATGTAGTCCAAATTACATCTATATATTTCAAGAGGTTGTTCTTTCGGGAGCAACCTCTTTTTAAATTACTATCTTTGCACTCTGAAAATTGAGAGCTCTTTATGGATCAAATACGAAACTTCTGTATCATTGCCCACATCGACCATGGCAAAAGTACCCTGGCCGACCGGTTGCTTATGAAGACGGGGACGCTGCACGAAAGAGATTTCCAGGACCAGGTGCTTGATAATATGGAGCTGGAGCGTGAACGGGGGATTACCATCAAGAGCCACGCTATCCAGATGGAGTATACTTATGAGGGTAAGGATTATATCCTGAACCTGATCGATACACCTGGCCATGTGGACTTCTCCTATGAGGTGAGTCGTTCCATTGCAGCCTGTGAGGGAGCCTTGCTAATTGTGGATGCCACACAGGGAATTCAGGCCCAGACCATTTCTGTACTCTATCAGGCCATCGATCACGATCTGGAGATTATTCCTGTGCTTAACAAAATGGATATGGATAGTGCCATGCCCGATGAAGTGAAAGATCAGATTGAAGACCTGATCGGGTGTGACCGGGATGAGATTATTGAATCCAGTGGAAAGACCGGAATGGGCGTGGAGGAGATCCTGGAGGCAATTATCTATCGGATACCGCCTCCTGAAGGAGATCCGGATGCACCATTACAGGCTTTGATCTTCGATTCGGTATATAACTCGTACCGTGGAATTTTTGCCTACTTCAGGATTATGCATGGAACCATCCGAAAAGGAGAGATGGTTAAATTTGTAGCTACAGAGAAGGAGTATGATGCCGATGAGATAGGAGTACTGAAGATGGGGCCGGAACCAAGGGCAGAGTTGGCAGCAGGCGATGTGGGCTATATTATCTCAGGAATAAAAACTTCTCGTGAGGTAAAGGTAGGAGATACCATCACCCATGTGGATCGCCCTTGTGGGGATATCGTTGAAGGATTTGAAAATGTAAAACCCATGGTATTTGCCGGGATCTACCCTGTGGATGCGGATGACTATGAAGATCTGAGAGCCTCCATTGAGAAGCTGCAGTTAAATGACGCTTCCCTTACATTCATTCCTGAATCTTCTGCGGCACTGGGTTTTGGATTTAGATGTGGATTCCTGGGTTTGCTACATATGGAGATTGTCCAGGAGCGACTCGACAGGGAGTTTAATATGGATGTAATCACCACGGTACCCAACGTTTCGTTTAGAGTACTGACCACTAAAGGTGAGATGATTGAGGTCCATAATCCATCCGGACTACCGGTTTCCACAGCCATTGATCATATTGAGGAGCCCTACATTACTGCCCAGGTGATTTCCAAGTCAGAATTTGTGGGTTCAATTATGACTCTTTGTCTGGATAAGCGGGGTATCCTGAAAAATCAGGTCTACCTTACCAGCAACAGGGCTGAGCTGACCTTCGAAATGCCCCTGGCTGAAATTGTTTTCGATTTTTATGACAAACTGAAGAGCATCTCCAAAGGGTATGCTTCTTTTGATTACCATCCCCACAATCATCAGAAAGCCGATCTTGTAAAACTGGATATTCTGCTTAATGGTGAGATGGTGGATGCCCTATCTACCCTGATTCATCGCTCCAACGCTTATGATTTCGGGCGCAGGATGTGCGTGAAATTAAAGGAGCTGATTCCCCGGCAGCAATACGAGGTAGCCATCCAGGCAGCCATCGGTGCCAAAGTCATTGCCCGTGAGACTGTCAAGGCAGTTCGGAAAGATGTGACCGCCAAGTGTTATGGGGGCGACATTACACGGAAACGGAAATTGCTGGAAAAACAGAAAAAAGGAAAGAAACGAATGCGACAGGTTGGAAACATCGAAGTTCCTCAATCCGCATTTATGGCCGTGCTTAAGTTGGATTAACAGTTTAAGGATTATCCACCACCAGTTTGTATCCTTTGCCGTGTACGTTAATGATCTGTACATTGGAATCGGATTTCAGGTATTTGCGAAGTTTGGTAATATAAACATCCATGCTTCTGGCATTGAAATAGTTATCGTCAATCCATATGGCTTTGAGCGCAAAGTTCCTTTCGAGTACCTGGTTTAAATTATTGCAGAAAAGCTTTAACAGTTCAGTCTCCTTGGTGGTCAGTTTTTGCTCTTTACCACCTCCGGATAACAACTGCTTCTTTGCATCAAATGTGAAGGATCCCACCTCCCATTTATCCTTATCACCACCCATGGTACCCTTGGTCCTCCTCAGAATTGCTTCAATCCTGAACAACAGCTCTTCCATGCTGAAAGGTTTGGTGATGTAATCATCGGCCCCAAGTGAAAAACCCTCCAGTACATCTTCTTTCGTGGATTTAGCTGTCAGAAATATGATGGGGATCTCACTATTGAGAATCCGGATCTCAGATGCAAGGGTAAAACCATCTTTTACAGGCATCATCACATCCAGCAGACAGAGATCGTAATGAAACTGTTCGAAGTGCCTGAATGCCTTTTCTCCGTTGGTTACCCAATCGGCTTCATAGTTTTTTGCCTGCAAATATTCCTGTAGTAACGATCCCAGGTTTTCATCATCTTCTGCCAAAAGAATCCTGTTTTTTATCTCATTCATAAGTGTTAATTTATATACTTACCCTAAAGGTAGGTGAATATCGAACTGAGAACCCTTATTGGGTTCACTTTTTAGTTTAATAGTTCCCTGGTGTTGCTCAACAATCAGTTTTACGTAACTCAGTCCCAGTCCAAAACCTTTCACATTATGAATGTTACCTGTGGGAACCCTGTAAAACTTATCAAAAATTCGCTTCTGATCCTCTTTACCTATTCCAATGCCGTTATCAATGACAGAGACGATGACCGATTCATTTTCATTGCGGGTGGCAATGCGTATTTCCGGAGTACTCTTCGTGTACTTCATGGCATTCTCAAGCAGGTTGGAGATCACATTGGTGATATGCATCAGATCGCCCCGAATCACAGTGTTGTCGGCTTCAGGAATAAACTCAAGCATTCCTTCCCTCTTATCAATCTGTAAGAGGAAATTCTGAGCTACAGTCTCAATAATATCGTGAAGATTGATCTCTTCCTGTTTTAATTTCAATTGGCCGTGGTCAAATATGGCCATTTGCAAGACTCTCTCCACCTGGAATCCCAGCTGTTTACTCTCTGCCTGGATAATACGTGAGATCTGCCCAAGATTTTTCTGCTCATCTGGAATGGAACGGTCATTCAGCATCTGTGAAGCCAGGCTTATGGTAGAAATGGGGGTTTTTAATTCGTGGGTCATGTTGTTCACAAAGTCATTCTTAATCTCCGACAGCCTCTTCTGCTTGAAAATAATATAGAGTGCCAGGGTGAACATGGTTATGATGAACAGGGTGATTAAAAGGGAGGATCCTGCTATCACTCCCATAGATTTACGTAAGTGCTCCCGTTCATTGGGGAAATATAGACTGATCAGGGTCGTTTTGTTGAACACTCCTCCGGGAAATAGGGAAGCCCGGAAATAGCTACAATCTTCATATTCATTAAACTGCTCGGACTGAAATATGGGTTTCTTACCCTCTTTATATACCGCATACTCAAAATCCATACCCACTCCACGGCCCGATAACTTCTCCTTCAGGAGTGATTCCACCTGGTTTCCCGAAATCCTTTCGGTAATCTCACCTTCATCAAACAGCATATTTTGTACGATCCTCTCCACGAAAGTCACCTGTTCCTCAACGCGTCTATTCAGCTCCATCCTTACCTGGTCGGGTTTCATTGCCGAGACCAGAATGGTATCCTTCATCAATTCATCCTCTCCAAGTATGACCAACACAGAGTCATTAATAAGCTCTACAGTCTGATTTTTTAAGGAGTGGTGAGGGGAGGTATATATGTAGGCCTGTTCCTCCATACCAACCTGGCGCTCTTCTGATTCCACATGGATCTTTTCTGATTCCACATGCATCTCATGGGTTTCCTCATAATAGTCATCTGTTTCTACCTGAATCTCTTCTGATTTACTGGCATCGTATGCGCTTCGTGCATCGATGTGGAAATTCCATACAGCCTGACTCTGTTGTTGTATAAGGGGAGGACGAATCTCATCCAGGATGCTGATTACTGTCTCATTCCTGATGAGCTCATCGGAAATCTCAGAAAGCACCTGGTGAACCAGCATATCAAGCTGATTCTCCTCGGCCTCCATGGAGTGTTTGATCCAGTATGCCTGAATGCCTATCATGGCCACCATAGCAAGGCTTAAGAAAACGGTCATTATCCAGAGAATGGTCCTGCTCATGGCTCAAATATAAGTCTCCTCACCGGTTCACGCAGAGTGTTTTAACATTCTTTAACTTCCTTTAAACCTATCTAACGATATTCTGAGATAGATTTGTCCCAACAATTAGAAGCAATCATATGAAAAATCGGATACCTTTATTTATGGCTAGCCTCTCTCTTATGTTTGTCTTTGGGATGAGCCTGGTGGCCCAGGAAAAAACTGAAATAACAGTTCAGGTGAAGAAGGACGGCAAAGTGGTCAAAGATACCACTTATCAGTTCGAAGATGAAGCTGAAGCGAAGCATGCAATTCAGATGATGGAGGTTCTAAGTGGAGAAGAGAAGCACATGGGACACTATAATTATACCATGGCCCACTCCGGCGAAGGCCATTCCAAAACTATGGTATTCATCTCTGAAGATGGGAAGAAAACTGAAATTAAGCACCTTGATGGGGATTCCCTGGTATGGATTTCAGAAGAAGATCATCCCCATGGAGAACATGTTATTGTGATGAAATCGGATGATGGAGAGACCGTTGAAATCCTGATTAATGAGGATGAAGACGGGAATAAGATTGTGAAAAAGGAGGTGAAGGTGATCGTTTCCGGTGATGAGCATGGAACCTGGCATGTGGATTCTGATGAGCTTCATGAAATTGATGAAAATGTATTTATTATAAAAGGAGATGGGGATGATGTTCTTGTGGAGATTGAGGAGATTTTGAAGGAGCATGGCGATGGGGAGAATGTGAAGGTGATAGTGATCAAAAAGGGAGAGGACCATGACAAAAATGAAGTAAAAGTAAAAAAGCAATAGCAGGCAGTTTGGTTTAGTTTTAGGGTTTATTGGTGTAAGCTGTCCGTCCTCCCGACGGGCAGCTTTCTTTTGTGGGTTATATGAGAATGGATAACTTGCAGGCAAAGCACCCCATTTGTCGCAGAAAAACTACTATAAGGTTCTGGGTCTCTCTCCGGGAGCCTCAGAGAAGCAGATTAAGACTGCTTACCGGAAGTTGGCACTAAAGTATCATCCTGACCGGAATAAGGCCCCGGGTGCTAAACAAAGATTCCATGAGATAACAGTTGCTTACGACTTTTTGTTGGAGCATCCTCATCGTGTAGAAGAGCGCGCCTCTACCTATGAAGACCGGATGGCTGGTGAGGTACTTCGCAGAGAACGGGAGCGAATGCAGGCGCAGGCCAGGGCCAGAAGGGAAAAGAAAAGGAGGGAGGAGGAGTACTTTAATCGTCCCGAATGGCATGATCCATTGCTTCTGCTTAAATATGCGGTGCGTGGATTTGCTCTTCTTTTTGCAACGGTGGCTATCATCTTTCCAGTGCTGCTGGCTATTTTCGAAGATCCTGCCAGTCTGGCCGGTACCTTCTTTTTTATAGTGGTGGGGGTATTCCTGATGGTCTACATCTACCAGCAACGATCCACCTGGTTTCGCCTGGGAAACTTTAAGACTTCCCTGAAAGATGTGAAGAGATATTTATCCATGAAATCGGTAAAGACAAGCAAAGACCATTGTTGTTATTGCCGGGATGCATTGGCCAATGGCAAATCCAATCGCATTGAATTGCTAAAGACCCTGGATATAAAAATCAGATCTTACGGGGCACTTAATCATGCTGCAAAGTATAAGAATAAGGTCAAAAGGGTGGTGATCCCCAGGAGCATGCGGGCTCAGTTTTTTCACCGGATGGCCACCCTACTGAAATTGGTCTCCATTATCCTGTGCCTGATTCTGCTTCCTTTTGAGAGTCTGTTGTGGAGATTTATAGCAGGAATGGTCACCGGTGGGGTGTTTTCCTTAATCGTACTGGGCCTGGCAGGTGTGCACTCCAGGGCAAGTTACCTGCTTACGCCAAGCCTGCTTATTAAGGGATGTTTCTGGTTGCTTGCACTCTTCAAAATAAGCATTGTTGGCCCGGGATTCAATATACAGACCACTGGCTATGTCTATATTGTTGTAGCAGGGCTCCTTTTTCTACTGGATATGCTTTTTGACCTTATAATGGGCCTCTTCCCATTTTATCAGCGTCTGTTCCGCCCTCTGATTAAACAGGGAACTGTCCTGGATTCGCTGTATAGGGAAGGATACAGGAATTACCAGGAGCTGCCGGTCTATTCAGTTGTTTTCCCTCTGTTTAAATGGATATTCTGATAGCTATTGTCTGCCTGATCACCAGAGTAGAAGGCGTTCTTTGTTGCGAAGCCTGGTCAGATCAACCGGAACACACATCCGGACCGAAGGAAGAGTGTTCACAGATTGCATAAAAGCGCTGATTTGATCTTCGTAGATTTCACCCTGGATATGTACCAGGAAATCCAGATTTTTCAGTTCATCCATAAAATAACCATTGTCCGACCGGTTCTTGATGATCCTGTAAGTGGCCATGGTATCTTCATCATCAAAAACGAAAATTGTAAACTGTTGATCTTCATTTAGCTTTGGGTGATAAAGTTCGAGGTCGTCAATCTTTTCAAAATTAAGTTCAAGCTCCTGGTTGATCATCCAGCAGAATTTGTAATCGGGTTCATCTGCAACAACTCCAAGGAGACAAAAGTCCTCCTCTATGGCCATTTGAAGTTTATGCTTCTTTATTGCCATGGATTAAAGGTTTTGGTTGTGCTCAAGAGCCTTTTTGGCCGCCTGTTGTTCGGCTTCCTTTTTAGATCCACCTCTGCCCGTTCCGCTGGGAAGTCCTTTCAGTGAAATGGTAGATATAAATGCAGGCGATTTCTGACCTGTAATGTGTTCATCGAAGCTTTCGAATACAATCTCAATCCGATTCTTCTGTGCCCATTCGATGATCCGGCTTTTATAGTCGGGATCCTTCTTCACAAGCTGCACCAGATCGATATGTTTTTGCATGATCTTACGGATAAAAAATCTTTTTGCTGCCCTATAACCCCGGTCGATGTATATGGCACCTATCAATGCCTCAAGGGCATTCCCATACAGGTGTTTTGATTTGTTACCCGGAGATCCAATTTGCATGATCAAATCTGGGATCTCCATTTTAGCCGCAACGAAATTTAATGTTTTCCGTTTTACAATTCGGGCACGTAATTTGGTCATAAATCCCTCATCACCCTCCGGAAATCTTGTATAGAGGTAGTCGGCCACGATGGCATCCAGCACTGCATCACCCAGGTATTCTAAACGCTCGTTGTTAAGTCTAACCCCGGAAGGATGTTTTTTAAGGGCTGATTTTGGAAGAAAGGCAAGTTTGTAATATGAGGTGCGGCGGGGTAAAAAGCCCAGCATGCGTACCAGATCCACATAGAACCCACGGTTCTTCAATCCTTTAGTCGTTATATTTCCTGAATACCGCAGAGGTATTATGCCCTCCAAAACCAAAAGTATTACTCATGCCAATATTAACCTCGCGTTTTTGAGCTTTATTAGGAGTCAGATTAAGTTTAGGATCAATATTTGGATCCAGGGTCTTCAGGTTAATGGTCGGAGGAATGATGCTATTTATGATCGCTAGAATTACCGCTATAGATTCGATGGCGCCTGCAGCACCCAGGAGGTGACCGGTCATCGATTTGGTGGCACTTATATTCAGATTGTAGGCATGGTCTCCAAATACACGCTTAATGGCTTTGGTCTCAGAAAGGTCACCCAATGGAGTGGCCGTGCCATGCACATTGATATAATCTATCTCTTCGGGTTTAATCTTAGCATCCCGCAGGGCGTTGGTCATAACCAGCCTGGCACCCTCTCCTTCGGGATGGGGAGCAGTGAGGTGATAGGCATCGGCAGACATGC
>JAOZUK010000547.1 GCA_029938715.1 Bacteroidales bacterium
CCATACTCATAAGCCGCCTCGTACATGGCAATGATATTTTCCGGTGGCACTCCTGCCTGGATGTTGTGAACATTGTTGAACACATATCCACCCCCCGGTTTGAATGTTTCCACATTGGCCTTTACATTGGCTTTGACCTCTTCCGGGCTGACAAATGGAAGTACATGTTGTGAGTCGATCCCTCCTCCCCAGAATACCAACTCTTTTCCAAACTTATTTTTCAGGAATTCAGGATCCATCCCCGTTGCCGTAATCTGCACCGGGTTCAGAATATCGATTCCATTGTCCATCAGGTCGGGAATATATTCAACAGCCGCACCACAGGTATGGTACCATATTTTGGAATTGGTAAGGGACTTGATATGCTGCACCAGCTTCTTCTGCCTGGGTTTAACAATCTCCCGGTAAATTTCCGGAGGGAAAAGCGGTCCGGTCTGTCCTGCCAGGTCATCCCCAATCATCACCACATCGATGATATCACCAATCTCTTTCATAAAGCCTGTAAAATAGTCGAGCCAGAATTTCAGTATCTGGTCCAGCAGTGCCTCACAGAAAGCGGGATTCTCCAACATATCCATAAACCATCTCTCCATTCCCCTCATATACCAGCAAATCTCGTACACCACTCCGCCTATACCCGTGGAGATTGCATATGGGGTATTCTTCTGAAGGGTCAGTACCTCTTCCCTGACACCCTCAAACCGGTCCGGATTACCTCCATCCGGAAAGGGATACCGGGCTATGTCCTCAATGGTGGCATCAGCCAGGGGATGGTGGCTGATATCCATATAGAGCTGCTGTTTGTCAGGCATGGACCAAACAATGCCGAATTCGTCTCTCAGATCGTGCCAGAGCTCCCCGTTGCGGAAATTCTGACGAATGGTTCCGTCAAAATCTTTGGGTCCTTTTGCCGTCACATACCGAATATCCACCTTAAGCATTTCCAGAATCTCTTCACTGGGCCTGACCAGCTGCTGCACCGGATCGAGCATCACAATCTCCTCTTCTTTTCCCAGGTACTTGAGCAATTCGAGGTAAGCTTTCTTGTGAATTCCCGATTGAAATCCACCCAGATCGATAGGAACACGATCCGGAGTCTGAAAATTGAGAGCTGCAAGAACCCTTTCGCGTGAAGTCATTTGCTTGTTGGAAGCCATTTCTGATCTTTTTAATGGTTCTGAAAACTTTATGAACCAATAAAGATATGCATTGACCTGAAGTATGTCTATGTGCCGAATGCTACATTCTTTGTGCTTTTTGAGCCTGCGAATTAAAGAGGTATGTGTCAAAAAGTGCAAATCAAAGATTGTTCTGTGCATTTACTGGCATCGTCTGGGCAACTATATTTATAACGCTAAACCATATCCACCATGAAAAAACGCAATCAGTACAACAGAGTTTTAGTTTCAGCAATGCTATGCATGCTCATAACCCTATTGTCCACAGGCTTATGGGCACAGGAGAATTTGCAACCAAATTACAAGAAAGCAGCCTGGGGAGGTGAATCCATTACCCTTGAAAATGAAACTGTTATACTGAACCTGTTTAAGCGAGTGGACGGATGGGGATGGGGTGAACTCCATACCACAGAAGGCAAGTACCTGGGAATTCTGGAGCACCTGGGTGAAATTATGCTACGCGATCAGGACATCCCGGTTCGCTGCGTGGCTGAAGGATATAAAAAGGTGGATGATGAGCGGGGGGAAAGTCTGGTCTTCCAGGTGAAGTCGGTTGTGGCAAGGGATGTATTGAAAAATACCTCATTTGATAACTGGATGCGCTATACCTTTACCGAACCTCCTCTTATTGGTGAAGTAACTATCACCCTCGATAAAGATCTACCTGTTATCTATCTTAACTATCAGCTTACGGCTACTGGAAACTACTATGCCAGGTACATCAGAGGACCCTGGTTAAAACTGGGAGAGGGCTCTTTTGGTATAGCCAAAGAGGATGCAATCCTTCCAGGTGTGGAATGGGCCATTGAAGATGAATGGACCAGTGGAACAGACTGGTTCAAGGATCCCTGGGCCATGAAGTTTGTTCCTCATCCCTA
>JAOZUK010000059.1 GCA_029938715.1 Bacteroidales bacterium
CCAGGTAGTCTTTGAAATCACGGATGGTCTCTTCGCAATCACCCCTGGTGTAAACCAGTTCAGCGGCTGTATATGCCAGTGAATCCTGCTCCCTGAGAGTAATATCCTGCCCCAGACCGGTCACAAAACCCAGGTATCCATCCACATTGTCTTTTCTTACATAGATATTTTTGATACTGGTTAATGCATTGTCAGCTTCGGAGGTTCCCGGATAGTTGGTGGCCACCTGCTCATAATAAGTTAGTGCCCGGTCGTAGTTTGCCTGGTTGTAATAGATCAATCCCAGCTGGTTGAGTGATTTATTGGTGTAGCTCGAATTGGGGTGCTCATCTACAAGGCGCTCATAAAAATCCACGGCCTTGGGAAGGTCACCCAGGACCACATGACTCCTCCCAATCTCGAAGAGTGCATCGTCGTTGAAGTTGGAAGTAGGCTGCTCAGCAAGCAGTTTGTTCAGAACCTCCACCTTCTGTGGCGTCCGGTCCAGTAATCCAAGGGTAAATCCCTTCTGAAACAGGGCATAATCCGTATCGGTCATTCCCAAAGCAATGGAACGATCATAATAATTAATGGCATTGGTATACTCTGCACTGACAAAATAACAATCCCCCACTCTGTTATAGGCATCAGACAGGGTATAAGCTTCCTGGTTCTGCTCCAGATTCACATACCTTTTGAACCAGCTTATTGCATTGGGGTAATCGGCTTCATCGAAGTAGATATACCCCATACTATAGTGGCACATGGCATATTCCTCTTGATATATGGAACTTGCATCTTTCAGAAATTCGTTGTAGTAGCTACGCGCTGTCTTAGGATCGCCCGACCGATAGGCTGCTTCTCCAAGCCAGAAATAGGTCCTGGAGGCAATTACCGGATCGTAATTGGCATACTCCTGGGAAAGTTCCAAAGCATCAACAGCTTCATTGAACCTCAGGTTTTTATAAAGTTCAAGTCCCCGGTAAAAAGCCACTTTCTGAAGAGCCCGTTCAAGCCTGGCATCTTTTCGTTTTATTTTCTGGATAGAAGCCAGGGCCATGCTATAGTTGCGGGTTCCCAGGTAGGCATTCACCAGATAGTTGTATGCTTCGTCTGTATTGTCGGCAGCGGGGTAGGATCTAATGTAATCTTCAAAAGCCCTGATGGCTTCATTAAACGGACTGAATGAGAGTTCAAAAGTAACCTTGGCATAATTGAAGAGCGCATCCTGCTGTATTCTGGGATCAAATTCCATTTTGGCAGCCTGTGAGAATGCAATCCGCGCCTTATTCATATCTCCCAGCTTCAGGTAGCAATCGGCCAGGTGGTAATGGGCACTCTGAGCAATCTCTGTATCCCTGTAACTGATCTGTTCAAACAACGCCCTGGCATTTTCATACTCTTCATGGTTGTAGTAGGCAAATGCCAGCTGGTAACGATCATGAATGGTGTATGCTGTGCTGTTGGATTTATAGGTTTCAAGATAGGGGATGGCATCCGCGTACATACCCAGCATAAAGTAAGATTCACCCACTATCTTTGAAATTTCCCCCAGTCTCTTTTCAGATACAGAATCGAGCATTTCATGGGCATAGGTGATTACCTCATCGTACTTTCTCTGCATATAGAGGATCTGTGAAATGTAGTAAGGGGCGATCTCTGAAAAGAGAGGATCAGAGTCTATTTTGCGAAATCCCATGAGGGCTGTTTCATAGTTCCCCTGCACATATTGAATGTGAGAATAGTAGTAGATGGCTGGTGCATTGTAAAGTGATTCCACCTCCTGAATCTCATATAGATTCGCCCTGGCCTCTTCATAGTCATTGCGCTCGTAGTAACTGTACCCCTTTTTGAAATAGTACTCCGACAATTGGGTAGGATTCAGTTCGTGACGATCCACCCGGTTAAACCAGGAGACACTCCTGGCCCAGCTGTTCTTGTCGTAGAAATATTTTGCCAGCCTGAATACCGCTTCATTCACATAGGAGCTTTCAGGATATTCAGAAATAAAGGTATAGACCAGGAACTCCGAATCATCGTTTCTCAGCTCTACCGCCGACATAGCCCGGTAAAAAGAGGCTTCAGAGCGGATTTCGGATCGCGTGTCTTCGGTACCCTCCAGGTACTTATTGAACGACTCTTTGGCTGCACCATACTTCTCTTTTTCGTACAACTGAAGCCCTTTCAGGTACTCAGTGTCTCCATATTTATAGACCGCAGTTTTCTGACTGTAAGCAAGAATAGAGGCTAAAAGGAATATGATGGATACCAGTCTCTTTTTCGATTGGATCATATGCATGGGATTAACCTGATAAAATTACGAATATAACAAGCGGCTCTCTTGATGATACTCCTTTTTAATTAACAGGCTTTTGTTAACTTTTAGTATGGTAATAATTCTTAATTTAGCTGCATATATAAAGTATCTATGGCGCTCGACAATATCATTACCCTGGAAAATGCCGTGATCGGAATAGATGATCACCTGGTGCTTAAGGATGTTAATCTATCCGTTGATAAGGGTGAATTTGTTTTTGTGATAGGTAGGGTTGGAAGCGGAAAAACCAGTCTGATCAAGACTCTGAATGCAGAGTTGCCCTTAATGGAAGGAACAGGCCGGATAGCTGATTTTCAACTTGAATCCATCAAGCGAAAAGAGGTTCCCTTACTCAGAAGGAAGCTGGGAATTGTTTTCCAGGATTTTAAACTACTCATCGATCGCACCGTAGACAGTAATCTGGAATTTGCATTGAAGGCCACAGGCTGGAAGAATAAAGGTGAAATCAAAGACCGCATTGCTGAGGTCCTGGAGAAGGTAGACCTGGGATACAAAGGATACAAAATGCCCCACCAACTTTCGGGAGGTGAGCAGCAACGGGTAGTCATTGCCAGAGCCCTGCTCAATGATCCGGAGATTATTTTAGCCGATGAGCCCACCGGCAACCTGGATCCGGCCACCTCTTATGAAATCATGAATATCCTGGTGGAGATCTCCCAGAATGGACGTGCAGTAATGATGGCCACTCATAATTACAACCTATTGAAAAGATTTCCGTCCCGAACACTCAAATGCGAAAAGGAGAAGCTGCTGGGAGCCAACCTCAGTGAAACTGATATCGACAGGTTGATAAAGAATGAATAACAGGGGCTCCATGGATATCCGAGTATATACCCTGGAAGAACTGGAATCACATATTCAAAGCACTCATTCCAATCCGGTTACTCCGCTGAGTCCGTTACGACTCAACTCATACCTGAGGAATCCAAGGGCAGAAGAGACAGATCCTGTACTTTTTGAACTCTGGCTGAATGAAAAACTGATTGCTTACAGAACCCTTTTGCCTGATCTCTTTTATGACCGGCAGGGGAATTCCTGGCGATTTGCCTGGCTCAGCGGAAACTGGGTAGATCCTGAATTCAGGCGCCAGGGTTTATCCACCAAACTCCTTCAACATGCTGAAGCTTCATGGGAAGGCCGTCTTATGTACACCAACTATGCCCCTGCCTCAAAAGCGGTGTATGACCGGACCGGTCAGTTTCCCCTGCTGGCGAAACTTGATGGGAGAAGATTCTACCTGCGTGCTGCTGCCGAAGATTTACTGGGGGACAGACTTAGAGCCAGGGACCTGCTTCGCATTGGGGATAAAACTGTAAATCTGTTTCGTGAGCGCAGACTCCTCAAATTCAAACCTGTAGATGACCAGGGTTGCAGAGTGGAAAGGGTGTCAACTCTGGACCATGATCTGGAGGATTTAATCGTTCAAGCACAGGATCAATCTCTTTTTCGCAGAACGCCCGAAGTGTTTAAATGGGTGCTCAATCAACCCTGGCTCACAGAAGATAAAGGAGCTCTGCCTAATTACCATTTTTCCTACCAGGCCAATCGATTCGAGAACATGTTGTTTAAATTCACCCTGCCTGATCAGAGCATTGGATTGCTCTGGCTATTGATCCATAACCGGTCCATGTCCGCCCCCTATGTGTTCTGTGAGAGCGATCAGATCTATCCACACATGGCCCGAACCCTGACCCATCAGATGATTGCCGGGAATTGTGCCCATACAACCATGCGGAATACTCAGTTGGTGGAACAGTTGATGACTCACAAAAACTGGTTTCTCACCATACGCCCCATGCCTCAACTGATTTTTGCACATCGATCGATGACTGGTCAGGTACCCAAAAACATGAAGATCCAGGATGGGGATGGGGATGTGGTATTTACCGGGTGATCAGGTTCGAAGGCTGTTACGTCCCACCACTCCTTTGAGAAGATAATAGAGGTATTCTGTTTGAAGGGCCTTCCCGGCCGGCCCGTGAAACTCCTCCATGGGAATTCTCTGAATAAAACCAGGTTTTTCCTGTTTCTTTAAACCAGCTGTCCCCATCAACACCCTGGCAGTTCCCTTCTCCAGAAGCTGGTCGATGACCTCTTCAGAAACTCCCCAGCTGGTAAATGGAAAAGAGAAATAACGGGTGGGGACCTGGAATCTATGCTGGAGATCCCCAATGCTGGAGTTTACCTGGGAGATGATTTCCTTTGGTTTTAACTTTGAGAAATCGGCATGATCCGGGGAGTGTCCTCCAATCTCAAATCCCCATTGCACCAGCTCCATTACCTGCTTTGAACTTAAATAGACCGGATAATCTTTCATATACAATGCCACATCAACCTCTGCCTCCTTCAGCAGAAAATCCAACAAAGTGATCTGATCCTCACCTATCAGGTGAATCGATTCCTCCACCCTCTTTTCCGGGATTGAAAGGGAATCAGTCACCTTCTTCAGCGCCGTGGTATCTGACCTGATGCGTTCAATCAGCAGACTGGCTTTATACCTGTAGAAGAGCCCCCTGTTGTCTATAAAGTGGTTATTTAGAAAAAACGCTGCCGGTATCCCTTTTTTTAATAGCAGGGGGGCAATGACCTTATGGCACCCGGCCAGCCCGTCATCGAATGTAAGCACCATGTAGCGCTTTCCCTCAATCAGTTTCTTTCCCCCCATAAAGTCACCCAGACTAATGGGTTCAAACCACCTTAGCATCTCCTCAAGGTCCTGCTCAAATTCACCTTGAGTGCGCAAGGGATAGAGATGGCTTATATGTGCTAGCGGCCTGTCGGATACCGTATGGTAAAAAGGAAATACCACAGTCTGCCGGGAGAACCTCACCATCCTTTCCATGCTTGCCAGGGGTGCAATGGTTGATATGATTCTTCTGTTACGGTCAATCATGTTTGCGTAACTTATTCAGGAAAACAGGAAGGCGGTCAAAGTTTACACCCTGGTAAATCTCGGGCCGGGCCCCAAAACCGGCAAAAAAACGGGCCACCGACGGGATGTTTGAGCCTTCAAAGTCCAGGTTCACCTCTGTTTCGGCATGTTCCCTGATAAAAGCATCCACAATTTTAAACATGCTCCGCTGCTCTTTCCCCACTGCATTTGAGGCAGAAACCAGGTAGATTCCCCTTGTGCGGCTAAAACCAAAAAAAGCAGCTGCAATAAGTTTGCCGGCAGCTCTTATTCCATAAACTGCTCCTGCACCTCTATTTGTAATTGTATCAAGGAGATTCAAAAGCCACCTGTATTCGCTCTCAGTCCGTTTGATGGTGTCATTTTCTCTTTTAAATGCGATCACCTCCTCACAACTCACCCCCTTCTCTACCTCCCCGCTATTTCTGTTGGCACGCTTTATATTCCTTTTTGCATTGGTGGAGAAGGAAGCAAAGAGCTCGTTGTAGCTGGAATTGAGATTAAGTACATAGTTGGTCTTATCATATACCGTCCAGTTTTTCTCCTCCCCGACCAGGTTTTTTGAATTGAAATTCAGATTGGCAAACCGAAACTTCTTATGGAGTACGGGAAGCATCTCCCTGATCAACACCGGATCCACATACTCCTTACTAAATACCCCCAGTTGCTGTGTATAGTAGGGTTGGTAGATATACTTCAACCCATACTTCTGTTTCCATACCACTGGCATCACATACCTGTAATCGTCCATCACCAGGGCCGACCACCTTGTGGAAACTGCATCCAGGTACCAGGTATAGGGATAGAGGGTCTCTGCCTGTGATTGTGCAATGACCTCATCCCACCTCCCATCATCCACATCTTCCCTATGTAAAAACTCCACCTTCAACTTTATACTTTTTACTTTATACTTTTTACTTTCTACTTTCTACTTGCATACTTTCTACTTGCATACTTTCTACTTGCATACTTTTTACTCCATAGTCAGACCTCCAGTCTGACTATGGTAATCCCCGTTCCTCCCCGCTCCACATGTTCGTCCCCATACCACTCTACCAGGTCCACTGTATGGAGGTACTCCCTGATCAGTTGGCGAAGAATCCCGTTTCCTTTCCCATGTAATATCCTGAGTTCCCTTGCATTCACCATAATGGCTTCATCAATAAAATCCACCACAATCTCCATGGCCTCATCGGCTCGCTTTCCTCTTAAATCCACATCGGGCCTGAACTGTACACGACGGGTACTCAAATTCCAGTCGCCCAGCTCCACTTTCGACTTATCGCTCACCCTGAGACGACCTGCCTCTTCTGCTTTAATTTTCTCCAGCTTCTCCAATGAGGTAGAGGTCTTAAGCATGCCGAAAGCCACTACGCACTTCTTTCCCCTGATCTCCATTACCTCCCCGACTGTAACCTGTCCGCTCATACGCACTAAGTCTCCCACCTTGATTTCAGGGTCCTCTTTCACATGCTTTTGAGCAAGCTTAATTTTCGAGCGTTGGCTTAAATCGGGTCGCCTTGATTCCAGTTCGCGGCCCCTTTGACGAATCTCCTTCAGCCGTTTCTCCACCTTCTGCTCCTCTTTTCCTTTCTCCACCTCCAACTCTTCTTTAAAAGTCTCGAGCTCCTTTCTCACCTCTTTGGTCCGTTCCTTTTCTGCATCGGCCTCCCTGATCTCCCTGATGGTCTGTTCGATCCTCTTATTTGCGCCTGAAAGCAATGCGTCGGCCTTAGATTTAGCCTCCTTTACAATGGCTTTTCGTTGCTTCTCACTCTCTTTCAGCTCCCCTTCGTACCGGGTCATTAACTCCTCCATCTTCTTTTCAGACTGCCTGATCTTCTGGCGCTTGCTCTCCCAATACTTCTTGTCCCTAACAATTTCCCTGAGGTGTTTATCAAAGTCGATGTGGTCCTTCCCCACCTTCTCAGAGGCCTTTTCCAGCACCTGCTCGGGCAACCCGATCTTTCGGGCGATCTCGAAGGCAAAAGAGCTGCCCGGCTTTCCCACCTGAAGTTGATAGAGGGGTTGCATTTTCTGGTTATCAAAAAGCATGGCTCCGTTTACAATTCCTTCCGAAGAAGTGGCGTAGTGCTTCAGATTGGTATAATGAGTGGTGATAATCCCGCTTGTTCCGGTCAGGTTTAACTCCTCCAAAATCGATTCGGCTATGGCTCCTCCCAGCATGGGTTCAGTTCCCGTCCCGAATTCATCAATCAGTACCAGGGTATCTGACGCGGCATTCTTCACAAAATACTTCATATTGAGCAGATGTGAACTGTAGGTACTGAGGTCATTATCGATGGACTGTTCATCCCCGATGTCGATAAATATCCCGGCGAACACCCCAAAAACAGACTCCTCTTTACAGGGTACCAAAAGACCGCACTGAATCATATATTGTAACAGGCCGATGGTTTTTAAACAGACCGATTTCCCCCCCGCATTGGGTCCGGAAATAAGCAGAATCCGGTTATTCTCCGAGAGATGGAACGTCAGGGGAACCACCTCCTTCATCTCAGACTTATGTGCGAGGAAAAGCAGGGGATGCTTTGATTCTATCCAGTCGAAAAGTTGTTCATTTTTTAATTGGGGACGTACCCCTTTGATGCGATTGGCAAACAGTGCCCTGGCCCTGATAAAGTCGATGGTGGTAAGAAAGTCCTGTGAAGAGAGCAGATCGGGTATATAGGGCCGGATATCGACTGTGAAATCGAGCAGAATCTGGATGATCTCTCTGCGCTCGGCATACTCCAGCTCCCTGATCTCATTGGAGAGTTCGACTACCTCAACCGGTTCAATAAAAACAGTCTTTCCCGTAGCCGATTCATCATGTATCAATCCCCCGAGCTTTCGCTTATTTCCAGCCATCACCGGAATTACAGGGCGGTCATTCCGATAGGTTGGCGCTGCATCGGCATCCACCCATCCCTCCCGCTGGGCCCGGCTCATAACCTGGTTCAGTTTCTTGGAGACCGCACCCTGCTTGTCATTCTGAGAGCGCCTGATTTTCAGAAGTAGTGAAGAGGCATTGTCGCGGATCTTGCCACGTTTATTCAGTATCTTCTGAATCCGGTCCTGCACAAACGGAAACATCTTTACCGGTTTGCACAATTCGACCAGCGCCGGATACTTCTCATCTTCGTCCGATTTGAAAAAATGTAGAATGGCTCTGATTGAATCCAGGCTCTTCAGTAACCCGAACACCTCTTCTGTAAGCAGGTAAGTTCCTTCCACCTCTGCTTTCTTCAGGGCATCCCGGTTATCAATAAAATGCTGAATGGGAAACTCATCTTCGTTTCGGTTAATCCCTCCAAACTCCTCCACCAGCAGGAGCTCCCGACCAATGGCCTCATGGCTGGTCATAAATTCCATCTCATCCACCCGTTCTCTTCCTGGTTCGAAGAGACAATGGGACTTGACCAGCTCTCGGATCCGGTCAAACCCTATTTTACTCTCGAATTGTTCAGGATAAATCAAACCAGCATCTGTTTAATTGATATTGACCCATTGTCCGGATTTTGCCGAGTCAAATATAGCGGTTAATACCTTTGTATTGTTTAAGGCATCTTCCAGCGTTACAGGCACCTCACCATCGGAGAGAATTGCTTTGGAAAAAGCTTCGCTCATAAGCGTGTACTGGTCTGCCACCGGGTAAGCATGAGTTGTGATTTTATCCAGCAGGATACTTCCTATATCCTGGGCCACTGTGCACTCCCTGTCTTTGGGTGCATTGAACGGGATCTTTACCTCAAGATGTCCTTTTGTCCCCAAAATGTGCATACGCTGATAAGGGACAAGTTGTGTACTCACTGAGAAGATGGTCTGACCGGAAGGATATTCCATAATCACACTACCAAGCCGGTCGGTTTTCATATCGGGATCGAATTCCAATAAGGAAACCAGGCGTGTGGGCTCTTCTTCAAAAATATACCTCGACATGGTCGCACAATAGCAACCGATATCCCATATTCCTCCTCCTCCAAGCTCGGGTATATTTCTGATGTTTGAAGGATCGGTATTATAATAGCTGAACATCCCCTGGATCAGCCTGGGTTCTCCAACTTCACCCCTGCGAACCCGCTCACGGGTCTCGATCCATTGTGGATTGGATTTCACCATAAAGGCCTCCCCTGCTTTCAAACCGGTCCGATCCCGAACCCTGATCATCTCCTTCACCTCGGCCACCGTAAGCCCGATGGGTTTTTCACAGAGTACATGTTTACCGGCTTCCATGGCCTTTATGGTCCACTCCATATGCAGGTTATTGGGAAGAGGATTGTAGATGCAAGCCACGTCCGGATCCTCCAGTAACTCCTCATAGGATCCATACGCTTTTTCAATTCCCAGGCTGGATGCTGCCACCTCTGCTTTGTCCAGCGAGCGCGATGCAATAGCAGTAACCTCCCCTAATTCTCCTGCCTGAATACCAGGAATCACCTGCTTCAGACCAATTTTTGCCGTACTTAATATACCCCACCTGATTTTGTCCATTATAAGTTTGCTTGAAAGTTTCTCAAATGTAATAATCTTATCAATTTAGAAAAAAAAGTTAGCTTTATGTACCAAACTTTTAATCTAAATATCAGCGATGACAAACAGGAAATTAAACATGGGAATGGTGGGCGGAGGAAGCGATGCATTTATTGGAGCAATTCACCGTCTTGCAGCATTAATGGATAACCAGATTGAATTAGTCTGTGGCTGCTTCAGTGTCGATCCTGAAATTTCCAAAGAATCAGGTAAACTCTATTACCTTCCCGAAGACAGAGTCTATGAAACCTACCAGGAGATGTTTGAGAAAGAGTCCCAACTCCCTGAAGGTGAACGAATGGATTTTGTGTCTATCGTAACACCTAATTTCGTACACTTCGATCCGGCTATGATGGCTTTGGACCATGGATTTCATGTGGTTCTCGACAAACCCATCACCTTCACACTGGAAGAGGCAATTAAGTTGAAAGAGAAAATCGATGAAACCGGGGCAACCTTCGCCTTAACCCATACTTATTCGGGTTACCCGGCTGTAAAACATGCCAGACAAATGGTTGCCGATGGCAAATTTGGTAAAATTCGTAAAGTCTATGTGGAGTATCCACAGGGATGGCTTTCATCGAAATTGGAAGATACCGGAAATCCACAGGCAAGCTGGCGTACTGACCCGAAGCGTTCGGGGAAAGCAGGCAGCATGGGCGATATCGGAACTCATGCCCACCACCTGGCGGAATATATCACGGGCCTGAAAGTAACCGAGCTTTGTGCAGAGCTTAACATATTTGTTCCTAACCGATTATTGGACGATGATGGCGTTGCAATGCTGCGTTTCGAAAATGGTGCCAAAGGAGTATTGATGGCTACCCAGATTGCTGCAGGTGAAGAAAATGATATTCGAATCAGGGTCTATGGTGATAAAGGCGGACTTGATTGGGCTCAAATGGAACCCAATTCCTTAATTGTTAAATGGCTGGATGCACCTATGCAGATATTGCGTGTTGGAACAAGCATGGACAGCAATATTGCGGCGCACAATACCCGTACTCCCGGCGGGCATCCTGAAGGTTACCTGGAAGCCTTTGCCAATATTTACCGTAATTTTTCTTTGACTGTCAGGGCCAAAGCAAATGGAGAAGAACCAACAGCCGAAATGCTTGATTTTCCTGGGGTAGAAGACGGTATTCGTGGAATGCAATTCATTGATTCAGTTGTTAGCGCAGGCTATAACGACGAAGTGAAGTGGGTGAAATTCGGGGAAGATTAAAGCTTGGTGTAGAAGCTAAAGATATATATGGAATACGGATTGATTTTTGATATGGATGGTGTGCTTGTTAATAGCAATCCTTTTCATAAAATCGCTTGGAAGAACTTCTTGCTTGGAAAAGGATATCCCTATTCTGATGAGCTGTTTGACACGGTCATTTCGGGAAAAACCGGCGACACTTCTCTACCGATTATATTTGGGAAAGAGGTGCCTGAAAAAGTGATGTCGGGATACCTGGAAGAGATTGACCTTGAATTTCGGAAGATTTTCGGGGCCACTGAAGAGACCATTCATTTTCCCGGGCTCTATGAGTTTCTGGATGCCATCAAATCATCTGGAATAAGGACTGCACTGGCTACCTCTGCACCCTCCGAAAATGTGACCCAGGCCCTCGAAAAACTGCGATTGCAGGATTACTTCCATGTAATTATCAACAAAAATGACGTTACCCGGGGTAAACCTGATCCTGAGGTATACCTGACAACCGTAAAGAGACTGGGTATAAATAAGGGGAAATGCGTGGTTGTTGAGGACTCAAAAGCAGGGATACAGTCGGCTCTGGGAGCCGGTCTCCGGGTGATTGGGTTCTCATCCAGCCATACCAGGGAAGAGTTGCTGGATGAAGGCGTGGACATGGTCATAGATGACTTTACAAATCTGAATGTAAATGAAATACTAAAAATAGCGTTGTGATGGTTCAAAGAAAAATAGGATTAGTGGCAGTATTGACCTGTTTTCTTTTATCGTGCCGATCTGCCGATAATCAAACCCACCACAATCCTCCAAACATCTTGTTTATCCCTGTGGATGATCTTCGGCCCGATCTGGGGTGTTATGGAAATAAAGCGATTCTTAGTCCAAATATCGACCGTCTGGCAGTCGATGGGGTGACCTTCACCAGGACCTATTGCCAGCAATCGGTGTGCAATCCTTCCCGCGCCAGCCTGCTAACCGGTTTGCGACCCGATTCCATTCAGGTATGGGATCTCTATACTTCATTCAGGGATCATCTTCCTGATGTAATCACCTTACCCCAGTTTTTCAAACAAAACGGTTACACCACCATAGGTTTGGGAAAGACTTTCCATAACAACATTCCCGATACCTTATCATGGACCAGGAAACCACACATCGACGGATATCCCTTTGATCCGGATGCAGTATACCTGAATAAGGAGAACCTCCAGATCCAGGAGGATAAGAAGCAGAGGTTGATCGCCGCAGGAAAGAACAGGATAGATCAGTTGGGACACTGGTATATTAAAGCCAATGCCACTGAAATTGCAGATGCTGGGGATGATGCCTACTTTGATGGGGCACAAACCACACTGGCCATCGATATTCTGAATGACCTGGCAAAAGAGAAAGAACCATTTTTCCTCTCAGTGGGGTATTACCGACCCCATCTGCCTTTCAATGCACCCAGGAAATACTGGGACCTGTATGACCGAAATACAATTCCACTGGCTGCGAATCAATTTCCGCCTCAAGGAAGTCCCGGTTTTGCCATCCACGGAGATCAGGAGCTCAGGTCCTACGACGATTGTCACGATCTTCCCTGGCCCAATGAAAAACCATGGGACGAGTCCCGTCAGCGAGAGCTACTTCATGGCTACTATGCATGCGTATCTTATATTGATGCTCAGGTTGGACGGCTTCTGGATGAACTGGACAGGTTGGGAATCAGGGAAAATACCATTGTTGTACTCTGGGGTGATCATGGATGGAAACTGGGTGAGCACAACGGCTGGTGCAAAATGACCAACTACGAAATTGATACCAGGGTGCCTATGATTTTCAGCGGATATGGAGTAGATGCGAAGGACCGGAAAAGTAAGGCCTTGACCGAGTTTGTGGATATCTATCCCACCCTTTGTGAAATGGCTGGATTCTCAATCCCGCAACACCTGCAAGGCACCAGCCTGATGCCTTTGCTTTCAAATCCTGATATAGTATGGAAAAAGGCTGCCTTCAGTCAGTTCCTTCTGGGTCGGTTCGGTCCACCCGAAACCAGGCAGCACGAGCGGATGGGTTATGCCATCCGAACGGATCGTTTCCGATATGTGGAATGGTATACATGGGACAAATTGCTGAAAACAAAGGGCGAATTGCTGGCAAGCGAACTGTTTGATCATGAGTCGGATCCGGGTGAAAATCAAAATCTGGCCAATGAACCATCACATGGACCCACCAAGGAGCGTCTATCCCGCCAACTAAACCAGGGTTGGAGATATGCCATTCCCGATAAATGAAACTAATTTTACACCAAAACCCATAATTCAAAACACAATGAAAAAGGCATTCATCTTGACTTTTGTGATGATCTTTGCAGGCCTCAGCGCCCAGGAGAATCTCACCTATCAAAAACCTTCCCAAGAGATCTTAGATCTGGTGGATGTTCCACTTGCACCCTCTGTGCGTCTTGACAATAATAAAGAGTACATGGTACTTCTCTACCGGGATGCATACAGCTCCATTGCAGCGCTTTCCAAAGAGGAGATGCGTTTGGGAGGGCTACGCATCGACCCTGCCACCAACATCGGGAGCAGGGTGAACTATTACAATCAGATTGAAATTAAAAACATCATTCAAAAAGAGGGCATGGTTAAAGCTGTGTCAGGTTTACCTGAAAATCCGCTGATCGCCAATCTCACCTGGTCGCCCGATCAACAGAAAATGGCCTTTACCCATACCACTACCGGGGGTGTGGAAGTATGGGTATTAAATATAACTGAAGCCAACGCAAAAAAGCTCACCGAACCCACAGCAAACGCAAACATGGGAGATGTGATCAACTGGCTTGAAGACAGTCAGTCGCTCCTGGTAAAGATGGTCTCTTCAGAGAGAAAGTCATTGATCGATGTGGAAAATGCCGTACCGGCAGGACCCACCATTTCGGTGGCCGATGGGAAGAAGGCACAGAACAGGACCTACCAGGACCTGCTTCAAAACAAGAACGATGAACACAATTTTGAACAACTGGCACTTTCAGAGATCTATAAAGTTTCAATGGATGGTTCAAGCGAAAAGTGGCTCGGCAGTGCCATGTATGGAAGCATCAGTTTCTCACCCGATGGTGCCTATGTGATGGTTAATACCCTTGAAAAACCCTTCTCCTACCTGGTACCTTACTACCGGTTCCCCTCCACCACAACTATCTATACCAAAGATGCCAGCAAGGTAGAGACAGTGCTGGAAGTCCCACTGATCGAAGACCTTCCCAAAGGTTTTATGGCCACACGGATCGGACGCCGAAGCATGAACTGGAGAGGCGATATGCCCTCGACCCTGGTGTTTGTGGAGGCACTGGATGGTGGAGATCCCGAAAATGAAGTGGAATACAGAGATGAAGTATTTCAACTGGATGCACCATTCAATGGGACACCCGTCTCGTTACTGAAAACATTGAATCGATATTCCTACATACAGTGGGGTGATGACCAGACTGCCATCGCCGTCGACCGGTGGTGGAACACCAGAAATACCAAGACCTATGTTTTCAATCCCTCGGATGCAGGTCAGGAGGTGGTGGTCCTGCACGACCGCAACTACCAGGATCAGTACAGCAATCCGGGACGATTTGTGACCGAACGAAATGATATGGGAAGCGATGTGCTGTCCTTGGATGGATCAAAGGCCTACCTGATTGGTAGTGGCTATTCTAAAGAGGGGCAGTTTCCCTTCCTGGATCAGCTGGATCTAAAAAACGGGAAAACAAAACGGCTCTATCAATCGGAATACACCGACAGGCTGGAAAGCATAAGTCAGTACAATGCTGCTAAAAAAAGATTACTGGTAAGAATTGAATCGCCTTCAGATTACCCGAACTACTATTTCAGGGAGCTGAAGAAGAGTAAGCTAGAACAGATCACCTATTTTGAGAACCCATTCAAAAGTTTAAAGGATGTGCACAAAGAGGTGATCACCTACAAACGTGACGATGGACTGGAGCTGTCAGGGACTCTTTATCTTCCTGTAGGTTATGACCTGGATAAAAAAGAGAAGGCCCCTATGATTCTCTGGGCCTATCCTCGCGAGTACAAAGACAAATCAAGTGCAGGACAAACCACCGCCAATCCCAACCGCTTTACCTATCCGTATTATGGATCGGCCATCTACTGGGTGGCCAAGGGGTATGTGGTTCTGGACGGAGCAGCATTCCCAATCGTAGGAGAAGGCGATGAAGAACCCAACGATTCATTCCGGGAGCAGCTGGTAGCCAATGCAAAGGCAGCCATAGATGCAGTGGATCAGTTGGGATATATCGACCGGACCAGGGTGGCAGTGGGAGGACACAGTTATGGAGCCTTTATGGTGGCCAACCTGCTTTCTCACTGCGATCTCTTTGCAGCCGGGATTGCCCGTAGTGGTGCCTATAACCGCACCCTCACCCCCTTCGGATTTCAAAGCGAGGAGCGCAATTACTGGGAGGCACCTGAGGTCTACTACACCATGTCACCCTTTATGCATGCCGATAAAATGAAAACACCCCTGCTCTTAATTCATGGTGAAGCAGATAACAACTCCGGGACCTACCCCCTTCAGAGTACCAGGTACTTCAATGCCCTGAAAGGACTGGGCACCACGGTAAGACTGGTGATGCTTCCCAGGGAAAGTCACGGCTACCGTGCCAGGGAGAGCATACTGCACATGTTATGGGAACAAGATCAGTGGCTGGAGAAATATGTGAAGGGTGGAGGATACCCTTAAAAAATTGATGGTTTTCCAGAGGATGAGTTAATTTTTAGTGTAAATAAATTAGCATTTCACGGAAGAATTATTAGCTTTGGTCATAATTAATACCCAAAGCCATGGATTTCACCCATCCTGATTACACATTTCAGGCCACCTCCTCTGCGCCCCGGAACATTTCCAATAGCCTGCATAAGGTATTTATTAAAGACCCCGAACTACAAGTCCAGTTGTTATTTATTATACCGGTAATCGCCGGAGGAATCATTCTGAACCTGAGTGCCATTCAGTGGTTCCTTGTGATTTTTGTATCTGCACTCTTTATTGGGGCAGGCATCTGCCGTACTGCATCCCTTTTGCAGGTAAAAAAAGATCCTTCAATGACTCCCTTTCATACGACCAGGATCAGAGCCATGGGAAATGCACTGTTGACAATCACCGCAGGAATCTCGCTATTTACCTATATGCTGGTATTTGTACCCAAGATTATTGATCTGCTGTAAGAACCAGTACCGCATCTTTTTCCAAAGGACTTTTAGCCGTAAGCACATTCCCACTCAATTGGATGGTGGCCTCTGTATATCTGCCTTCTACCGCATCAAACCACCTGGAATGATAATGCTTCCCGGCGGGTAGCCGCAACTCTAGCTCCAATTTTTGTGGCAAGTAGACCAATACTGTCTGATTATCAAGCGATTTAAGGACCGATATATGCTTTCTGAAATTATCATTTCCGGGTTGCTCCAGCAAGAGTGCCTGTGCCGGTCGAAGATCCCACCACTCGAATTCCCTTATAAAACCACCCAGGAAGCCCACCTGTATGCTGCCCGGCAGATCTATCGCTTTATCCCAGGTACTTACCTCCGGGTTATACCTGTGATTGAGAGGCTTCTCTCCTTCCCTGATCCAGGGCCAGATCCCATCTGCTCCATAGGTAATGCCCCCCGGCGGGGTTGCAAACACGCTCCAGTAACAGGCATTTCGAACATCATCCTCAAAAATGGAATTCCCAATCTGCTCATAACAGGGCTCCAGATTGATGACAGGTTTGGGGGGATTTAGCTTCCACCCTTCTGCTATGATCTTATTAATAAATTCCACCGTTCGCTTCCCGGTACCATGGGACGATTGATATCCATCCATATCGTACCACGACTCCTTGCCGTATATCTCACCTACCCACGATCTACCGTGAGGATGCAACATGGAGAGCCCCTGGGGCTTATCTTTAAATACCTCTCTGCCAATATGCATCCAGCGATCTTCCAGCTCTCCCACATACCTTCCATCACCCCCCAGTATCCATGCCACATGATGCGCTCCGTAACGGGCCACCATATACCGGGCCAGTTTAATGGCCTCACGGACGGGTAGATAGTATCCCGGACTCAGCTCCGTACCCGGTCCGAAAGGAAGAGCCCACAAAAGAACCAGTCCTGCCACATGACCATGTGCATTGACCCGGTTCATCTTCTCATCAAAATGCTGAAAGAAACCTGGATTCAGCGTAATTTTCCCGCAACCTGTAAAAGCCACCTCTCCCTGACTGTTCTTATCACAACCCCTCCACTGGGTACCCACCAGCTGAATAACATTGTAACCATGTTCCGATCTTTGCCCAAGGTATTCCTCCCACTCTTCTTCAGTGGATTTCAATCCTCCATTCCAGGCGGTACACCCCTGCCAAAAAAACGGGGTTCCATCCTCGTGATTGAGGTGATAACTACCCATCGCCCTGTCAACCCTGCCATGCGCATGGAGATCAAGTTCACTTCTGTTCTCTATACACTCAAATGAACCTGCGACTCCATGCATTCCCTTGTTCAGTGTATCTGAACACGAGGTAAGGTAGGTCCAGCTTCCCAGTTCATCGGGCATCAACCGGATCTTCCATTTCGCTCCTCCATCCCAGAACCCATTGATCCTGATCTTCTTTCCCGAAGGAGAGCGGAACAGGGCATAAAACTCTGTAATATCATAGAGGGGATTTTCATAGCTATTCTGACTTTCAAAAGCCACTTCAAAACGATCCCATACAGGAACCCTCTCTATGCTCCAACCGCTGGTAAGTCCGGTTCCAAAACCCAAAAAAAGCATTAAAATCAGGTATGCTCTATTCTTCATAGCGTAACTATTTTACAGGTTTAATGGTAAAACTGAATTCATATTCACCGGGAAGCACCCGGTAGGGATTCAGGACAGAGAGGGCAGTGCCTCCCACACCGGTCACCCTGTGGTCCAGGTTCAGTGTCACCCCAGGCTCTTCCTTGAGTTGGAATGTATAGTGTGCCCTGTCCAGATTTTCAGTGGAATACTTCTGCACACTGAAATTAAACAGGTCATCTGAGGTGATGAGCAGGCCTCTGCCCGTATGATCTGTCACCTTGCACCAGTGGGTATCGGTGCGGTTCCCGTAATCCTGAGGAATGATATAGGGTACATAATCCTCCTCCACGGTGGTACTGTACCTTCCGGTCCTGGCTCCGGTTTTGCGATCCGGGTAGTTCTCAAAGGGCCCCCTTCCTAACCACTCCATCTGCTGCATCTCATTTGACAACTCCATCTGAAGGCCCAGTTTAGGGATCCATTTGGTCATATAGCCTCTTGGTGAAACCCGGGTGGAAATCTCCATCTCTCCCGAGCCACTTATTACGTAGTGATAGTGTACCTTAAAACCAGTGGTGTAGTTCATGGAGTGGATGCTGGTTTCAATCCAGATATCTGCACGGTGTGATTGAATCTCACTGCGAAACTGATCCACATCCTGAACCAGCTGATCCAACCCGATGGAACGCCATCCATTGGCGGTCTCTTTCCCCATCCCTTCAGTTACATGCCCCATCTCTGTATGCCAGAAATTCCACGAATCCAAATCATTGGCCAGGGGCGCCCTCCATACATTAACAACCGGGCCTTTTCTGATCAGCTCTTTTCCATCCACGATCATGGAGGCGATTCTACCGGAAGTTGTATCCATGGCATAGGCAAATCCATCGCCGCTAATCTTTAATAATTCCCTCTCCTGCACTACCGACAGCAGGCTGGTTGAGGTTACCGTTTTGGCCAGGATCTCAAGGAAAGGCATGGAGAATTGCTCCCAGGCCACCTCATGTCCCGCATCCGCCCAGAGTTGATCGGCTCTGGTGGAACAAACAATGGTCAGGTGATAGACTGCACCCGGAACAGAATCGGGTTTTGTAAAAGGTACAGACACCTGTTTTTTCTTTCCAGCTGGCAATTCCATATCCAGCACTCCCTTCTGGATCACCACTCCGTCTTCAGTGAGTTGCCATTTAAAATCCATCTCTTTCAGATTTCTGAAATGGTACCGGTTTGAGATTTCAACGACTCCGCTCTGCATATCAATGGCGGTAAATGCAACGGGTTGCGGGGATTTCTTTAACTGCCATAACTCGGGTTGGATGCTCCGGTCGGGCCAAACCAGTCCATAGGTCCGCCCGGGAATTCCAATGGAGTAATAGGTTCCCTCATTGCTCGCAGTTTCAAAATCGAGCCACAGGACCGATTTTGATTTTAATCCGGCTGGCTCCTTTTCCAGATCCTCCATGGGGATTACCTCCCCAAAAATCCTTACCTGATCCATGGTGGCATGGCACATGTACCCCTGATGCCCGTCCCTCAATTCACCACTCTTTCCAAGGGTCACCCCATAGGGTGCATTTACAATGGTTCCTGTGCAGGCCCTGGTTCCCAAGATGGCTCCATCCAGATAGAGCTCCATCTTTTGTCCGTCATAGATTCCTGCCACATGGTGCCATTGACCTGTCCAGTTATTGGGCAGATCCGCCAAAAGTGAACTCCTCCGACCGTTGTTCAAATAGAATTCAAGCTGACCCTTATGAGGCTGGACAATCCCAAACTGGTAATCGCCTTTGGTCAGAAATGAGCCATTCCCATTAAAAACTTCTGGCTTTACCCAAAATGAGAGGGTCAACTTCTTACCCGTAATATCCAGGGCCGGATCCCTCGACACCTCCAGCCAGTCGTCATGGCCACTCAAATATAGGGCCTGACCCTGATGTCCCTCCACCAGGTGAGCCTTGTTTATAAAGACAGATTTTATACTTCCCGGCGACTCATCCCTAGTGGAAATTACAGGTTGTGTAATGCCCGGACTGATCCAGTCCCAGATGGCACCCCCTGTTAGCCTGGGGTATTTATAGATCAGATCCCAGTATTCGTCCAGTCCACCCAGGCTGTTCCCTGTGGCTGCGATGTACTCATCCATAAAGGAGGGCCTTGGATCATCTGACTTTCCAAACCGCTGCTCGAGCCTGAAGGGTTGAAGGTACCTGGGTCCCACCACATCTTCACAACGAATGGGATTCTTTAGTGGATCCTCATCCTGGTTACCACCATACATCCATGCAGGCCGGCTGGGATCGATCTTCTTTCCCTCGGCAATAAGTGCACAGATGTTGTCGCCTGGTCCACTCTCATTTCCCGCACTCCAGATCACCACCGAAGGATGGTTCCTGTCGCGATAAACCATCTTTCTCATGCGATCCAGGTATTGATTGCGCCAGAGCGGATCACTGGAGAGATAGGTATAGGCATGGGCTTCATCGCCTGTTTCATCTACCACATAGATACCCAGCTCATCGGCCAGATCCAGGTACTCCACATTGGGAGGATAGTGACTGGTACGAACACAGTTGATATTAAACTGCTTCATCAGGTGCAGGTCTTTTCGCATGGTCTCCACGTCCATTGCATGTCCCGTTCCGGGGTGCATCATATGGCTATTCACACCGTTAAACTTCACAGGAACACCATTTATACAGATGGCCTGATTGATCACTTCCACCTCACGGAAACCCACCCTGCTGCTGACCACCTCTGTTACCTCTCCCTTCTCATCAAGCAGCTCCAGAACCAGGGTATAGAGGTTGGGGAACTCGGCCGACCATTTACGGGGATCTTTCACTTCATAGGATTGAGTCAGGGTAGTTCCCGAATGGCCATTCAGGCTCCCTCCTGGAATCCACCCTTCTACGGTTAAGACTGATTGAAACTCCTGGTCGAAAAGTGTGACCCTGACTGCAAAATCGGTTGCCCTCTTTTTTCCTTGGTTAGCTACATGAGCAACCACATTAAGACTTGCATCGGTATAGTTTTCATCCAGATCGGTGGTGATGTAGTAGTCCCGTATATGGAGATTCGGCGTGGCCACCAGGTACACATCCCGGTAGATCCCGGATAACCTCCAGGTATCCTGGTCCTCCATATATGAACCGTCGCTATACCTCAATACTTTCACCGCAATGCTATTCTCCCCCCTTTTCAGATATCCGGTAATGTTATATTCCGCTGGCTCCATTCCTCCCTGGTTATACCCCACCTCCTTTCCGTTGATCCAAACATAGGAGGCCGACTGCACCCCTTCAAAATGGAGAAATACCTGTCTCCCCTTCCAGTCAGATGGTACCACAAATGTCCTGAAATACGATCCCACGGGATTAAAATCCCCGGGAACTTCAGGTGGATCATGAGGATGTGGCAATCCTACATTCCTGAACAGTGGATAACCAAACCCTTCCATCTGCCAGTTTGAGGGAACCAATATCTCCTGCCAGTCGCCCCGATCATATCCCGGCTTAAAAAAACCTTCAGGAGCCTGATGGGGATTTTCAGCCCAATGGAACTTCCAGGCACCATTTAAGGAGTGGTGGAAGGGTGACGATTTCCTCTCAGTCCTCAGCGCCTGATTCATGTTCTCATAGGGCATCAGAGTGGCATGGGGAGGCTCCTGGTTACGCTCAAATACTTCGGGATTCTCGTAATCGGGATGGAATTGGGCAGGCAGCTCAAAAACTATGAAAATAGCTATCAGCATTGCCCCGATAAATCTATTCATAAGACTCTATTTATATGCTGGACTATTACTTTGCTTTGCTTAGTATGGCCTGTGCCACTTCGACAGCCAGGGCATATCGTCCAAAGGGTGCACTCACCTGGATTCCATCTACAAATCTCAATACCTTATCCACCATGGATCGTGCAATTTCAATTCCGGCCTTCAACTGATCCTCTCGTGTCTCATACCTGGCAATCCGTGCAATCACCTCATCCGGAACAGTAACTCCGGGGACCTCATTCTTCATAAATTCGGCATTTCGTAAACTTACAAGTGGCCAGATTCCTGCAATCAGGAACATGTCCCCTGCATCCACCTTTTCCATAAACGATTCAAGGGAGGCCACATCAAAAACCGGCTGGGTAATGATGTACTCGGCCCCAGCCCCTTTTTTTAACTGCAGCCTGTGAATCTCATTATCGGAATTCACACTGTTGGGATCGAGTCCTACTCCAGTGAAAAAGGAGGTGGGGTCTCCAATCCGTTTTTCACCCACATCAATGCCATGATTCAGATTACTAATCAGGTGAACCAGTCCAATGGCATCAATATCGAAAACAGCTGTAGCCTGCGGGTAATCCCCGATCATAGGCGGATCACCGGTGATGGCCAGAATATTTTTAATGCCCATGGCGCTGGCCCCAAGCAAATCTGATTGCATTCCCAGCAGGTTGCGATCGCGGCAGGTATAGTGCAGTACCGTCTCAATATCCACCTGGTTCTGCAGCAGTACCGACAGGGCCAGTCCGGTCATTCGGGCCGAAGCCCTGGGTCCATCCGGAATGTTGATGGCATCCACCCTGCTCTCTTTAAGCAACCTGGCACCCTCCAAAGGTTTGGTAATATCGGTACTTTTGGGGGGAACCATCTCCACCAGCACCACCTGTTCACCCGAAATTAGCTTCCGGGACAGGTTGGACTTCTCCTCTGCCGGAACCGGATCGGGCAGGGGTTCCTTGGTGACAGGTCTCACCCCAATATTGATGGAGTGCTGAATCCTGGTCTGTTTCATGGCCAGCGCATTAGCCATTTTAGAAATGTGTTCGGGCGTGGTGCCACAACACCCTCCAAGCACCCTTACCCCCTTATCAATAAAACGTTTGGTATAGACCGAAAAATACTCCGGAGTACTCATATAGATCATTCGCCCATCGGTAAACTGCGGCCTTCCTGCATTGGGCATGATGGAGATGGGTTTATCAGATAATCTAACCATCTGTTCCACAAAATCGAGCATGGGCTTGGGCCCCACCGTACAGTTCAGTCCGATCACAGTGGCCTCACTGTTTACCAGTCGACAGGTAATATCTTCCAAATCAACTCCATACCGGGTTTTCCCATCTTCTCCAACAGTCATCATGGCCACCACCGGCAAATCACTGACACTTCTGATGGCCTTAATGGCCTGTTCCATCTCCCTAATATCCTGAAAGGTCTCCAGGATATAGAGGTCTACCCCTCCACGTTCCATGATGCCAGCCTGCTGGGCGTAAGCTTCAAATACCTCCTCCAGCGTGGTCTCTCCCCAGGGTTCCAGTTCAACTCCTGAGGGTCCCATGGAACCAGCTACATAGGCATTCTCTTCAGCTGCATCTCTTGCAAGGGAAACACCGGTCAGATTAATCTCCTCAATCTGTTCCATCAGATTATGTGACTTAAGCTTGAAACGATTGGCTCCGTATGTGTTGGTCTCAATCACCCTGGCACCAGCCCTGATGTACTCCTCGTGGATGGAACGGATCAACTCGGGCCGCGAGAGGTTTAGCTCATCGTAGCACTTATCGATAAATACACCCTTTTCATAGATCAGGGACCCCATGGCTCCATCCAGCAATACCAGATTCTCCTTCAAATACTCCTCAAATGCAATCATGCCCAAATTTACAGTTTTTTTAGCGGTCCCATCCGTGAATAGATATATTCTAACCTTCGCTGAACCTGCGGCTCATCCAGGACCTCCTTATTAAAATCATTGTCGGTCAAAGAAAAATCATACCCCTGTGGACCATCCATCAGTAAGACCAGGGAATTGAGAATCAACAGGGCCTCAATCCCATCCTCCGATTGTCTCAGGGCCTCTGTGATCACAGGGACCGGATTCTTCATACCCGCAAGACCCAAGAATTCAGCAGCCCTTGTCCTCACCAGCAGATCGGTGTGGCTACATAGTTTTCTGGCAATCGTTTCGAAATCCCTGGCCTCCTCTCCAAAACAGCTACATACAATCAGACCCCAGTATACCTTTACCGGATTATTAGAGTTCAGGGCAATCCCCATCCCATCCCTGGCCTGGTCATAGGGCAACAGGCTCAGATCTGCAATCTCTTTTAACTCAGATATCTCCTCCTTATGTATCTGTCCAAATTCCACGGGATGATCAAAAGCCTCTTCCCGTAAAATATTTTCCGGGTAGAAGCTCAGATCGGGCATCTCCTTCACCCACTGCCCCAGCAATCTTCGCATTTCAATCAATCTCTCTTCATATTCGGGTTTACTGGCCAGGTTGGTGGTTTCATAGGGATCCTGTTTAAGATCGTACAAAGCCTCCTCCTCCCTGGGTTCGAAAAACTGGCTTTGAACTTCATTCAGCTCACCATTCCTGTACAGATCTCTCCATTGTTCAAAAGCCAGACATTTGTAACGGTAGTTATTCTGCAAACCATCCACATTAAAGGGCTGGTAGTTGCGTATGTATTTAAGATCCCCTTTCCTGACGGTTCTGACCAGGTCATACTTTTCATCAAACCGATCGGCGTAACCATAGGTCACTTCTCGATCTTCAAGTTCCGATGCAGAAATGGCACTGCCCATAAATGGAGCCCCATCCACCTGCTCAGGGACCTCAATACCTGCCAGTTGAAGCAGGGTGGGTCCAAAATCCACAAAACTCACAAACCCGTCGGTCTCCTCTCCCGGCTTGATATCCACCAGGTATCTGAATTTCTTTGGGATCCTGACTACCAGCGGAACATGCAATCCGGTTTCATAGGCATAGCCTTTACTTCCGGGCAAAACACCCCCATGATCTCCAAAATAAAAGACAAATGTACTCTCCAACAATC
>JAOZUK010000060.1 GCA_029938715.1 Bacteroidales bacterium
GGTAGATGATGGTAGGAGCATAAATAATCGGAAAAATATAAATGGAATATTCACAGTAGGCTTTAAGGCTTATTATTGTACGATGTACATGAATGGCATTCAGGTTTTCTATTGATTCATGCAAATCATACAGGAAACGAAATATTTTGACTCTATATCTTGCAGAAATTAATTCATCCTTAACTGTGATGAAATTGAAAACTTTTTGAACTCTATCATCAATATCTTTAGTGCCGCAATCACTTTTACTAAGATGTGCTGTTAATTCATTGCTGATTTCCAATAGAATATTTGTGATTTCCCTTTTATCATTTTCAGTAAGTTTTGGGGAGTTCTTGAAATAATAGTTCAGTGTTAAAAGAGCACTTCTAAACTGACTTAGATACTCCAAGGCCCTCTCTCTGCGTTTAAAAGAACCCCGAATATTGAAAACCAATGGGAAAATGATTGCAATACTTAATAGGGTTAAGTCGATATTGTAAGAAAATTTAAAAATATATGATATCCATAAGGCTACAAGGGCAATTACCAATGCAATTAAGGTCCTGAAGTTTAAAACTACTAGATATTTCTTCATTTGATTTGAATACTTTGATTATCAATTTAGCTTAAGTAGGATTGGATGTATAAATATAGATCAACTGTTTGTTATATTCAAATCTATGTATATAAGGGCATTTGACTTTAGCAAAGTATGTAGATACTGAAGAGGGGGATACTTTGGTATGAACGTATTCTATAAATTCCTCTAACCATTCCCGGTCAATCTCTGTGAATAGAGCTGTACCCCCACAAAAGTCATTAAGGTGTTTAAACGTATTAAGCCAAGCTGTTTTTGAATTCCCCCCTCTCTTATTCATCTGCTTCTCAAAATAAGCAATGAAGTTTTGGTTTAGTTTTTCTTTGGTGGGGAACCCATGGGCTTCATTAGCTAACTCCATCATTCGTTTGGCCTTGATATTCTCGGCCAATTTCAACTTCTCATTTCTGTAAGTCTTGTCCTCATGGGTTCTAGGTAGATGCCAAGGAATTCCCTTTTGCGTTTTCCCTTGCGATAATAGATATCCAGATACAAGGAATAGCGGGGCTTTGAGGTACCTTTCCTTAATCGCATTTTCCTTCTCCTCAGATGTACTTTCATACCTTAATCTTTGAGTTAAATTAAGGGACAAAAGTGACAAACCAAAGGAATAAGAGTCTAATCTTTAGTGATTTGACTTGTGCTTACTAATTTCATAACTTGCATAGAACCATCAAAAGCCTCAACATCATGAAACCGAAAGTGTTTTTCTCGTTAGTTATCCTTGCTTTCATCCTTCATTCCTGCAATTCTGAGAAAAAAGAAATCGTTGGACCTTGGAATAACCTAAAAATATCAGAATCTATCACTTGGTTTCATTTTTATAATAATGGCACCTATAGAAATCTTGTTTTTGAACAAGGGAGCTCTAATGATAAGGGATATACTGTATTTAAACACGGTTCAGCTGGATTTTATAAGTTCATTGGTTCCCGTGAATTTAATCTATACCAGATTGATATTGATTTTTCTTCAGTAATTGGTAAGCGAATAAGCGATCCAGCGATAGGAATGTACTTCTCAGAATCTCTGGACTCTCAGGTTGAACTTGATCTGGATGGGATAGAACCTTCATTCCTCGCTGAAGTACAGGGTGATGGAGAGAACCTTCATATCACAAAAAATGGTAATGTCATTATAAGTCTTAGTCTGAGGGAGGTAAAATTCACAGATAAGAGATAAATACGATTGGATTCTAGTTAGCTGCAATCATATACTGATACAAGTAATATCCTGGTTTACCTGGTATTTTCAGTGACAACCGAGTGATAAATAAGAAACCATTATTTAAAATTCTCTAATACGTTATACCAGCGAAACCCACAAACCCTCTTTGTTCTTCTCCACCCTGGCAACATTGTTTTTGGTGAGCCCTTTTATGGCCTTGTCCCACTTCTTGTTGCTAAGTCCGGTCTGTTCTTTTAATTCATTGAGGTCAATGGGAGAATTGGCTTTCAGCAAATTGAGAACCGCTTTTTCATCCTCGGTCAGCTCAACATCCTCTTCCTTTGGACTTTGCTCGGGTTGGCTTTGCCGATCTCCGCTTTGCTCCGATTCGCCATCGCGAGCTCCGCCTCGCTCTGGTTTCATTTGCGGGAAGAAAAGAACTTCCTGAATACTGGTCTGATTGGTCATCAGCATCACGAGGCGGTCCATTCCCATTCCCATTCCTGAGGTGGGGGGCATGCCATACTCCAGGGAGCGAACAAAGTCCATATCGATAAACATGGCTTCATCGTCCCCTTTTTCGGACAGCTTCATCTGTTCCTGGAATCGAGACAGCTGGTCGATAGGGTCGTTTAATTCGGTGTAGGCATTGCAAAGCTCTTTCCCGTTGACCATCAGTTCGAACCTTTCGGTGAGCTCGGGATTGTCGCGGTGTTTCTTGCACAGGGGAGACATTTCCACCGGGTAGTCGATGATAAAGGTGGGCTGGATCATCTGAACCTCACACTTTTCCCCGAAAATCTCATCGATAATCTTGCCTTTGCCCATGGTATCATCCAGCTTCACATTCAGGCTGTTGGCTACCTCCCTGAGTCCGGCTTCGTCCTTTCCCTCAATATCATATCCGGTGGATTCCTTAATGGCATCCATCATGGTAATTCGCTTAAAGGGCCGCTTGAAGTCAATCTCCTGGTCGCCCACCATTACCTTTGTGGTTCCATGCAGATCAAGTGCTACTTTCTCGATCATCTCCTCGGTGAAATCCATCATCCATTTGTAGTCCGTATAGGCGACATAGATCTCCATCACGGTAAACTCCGGATTGTGGGTCCGGTCCATTCCTTCATTTCTGAAGTCCTTTGAAAATTCGTATACGCCATCATATCCACCTACGATCAGTCTTTTCAGATAGAGTTCATCTGCTATTCTCAGATAGAGAGGGATATCCAGAGAATTGTGGTGGGTGATAAAGGGCCTGGCCGCTGCACCTCCGGGTATGGGTTGAAGAATGGGAGTCTCCACTTCCAGGTAGCCGCGTTCATTAAACAGCTCCCTCAGTGAATTGTAAACCTGCGTTCTTTTCCTGAACAGCTCCCTGGAAGCAGGATTGACTATCAGGTCCACATAGCGCTGGCGATATCTGTATTCGGCGTCTGTAACGGCATCATATACTTTCCCGTCGGCCTCCTTTACAATGGGCAGCGGCCTGATGGATTTACTGAGGATCACCAGCTCTTTTACGTGTACCGAAATCTCCCCTACCTGGGTCCTGAATGCAAATCCCCGAACCCCAATAATATCGCCAATATCGAGCAACTTCTTAAAGATGGTGTTATATAGGGTTTTGTCATCTCCCGGACAGAGTTCATCTCTGTTGAGGTAGAGCTGGATTCTTCCTGTGCTGTCCTGAATCTCAGCGAAGGATGCTTTACCCATAATCCGGCGGCTCATGATCCGGCCAGCCATGGAAATGTCCGGTAATGCGTTTTCATCCTGTTCAAACAGGGATTTCACCTCGGCTGATTTGTGAGTGATTTCATAGGACTCGGGGGGATAGGGATTGAAACCAAGTTTTTTAATTTCCTCCAGAGAATTTCTTCGGATTTGCTCCTGTTCACTGAGCTCGGGATTGTGCATTTTGGATATTATTTTTCTGGGCATAAAGGTATAAAAAAGATTATGTTAATTTTGCAGTGTGAGGGGGGGATTGCCTGCCGAATTGCTGAAAATCATGAATAGGAACTGGGTCATAAAAGCACCGGGTAGTGAAGACATTATCGCATCTTTAGCCCGGGAATTGGGTATTGAAAAACCCCTTGCCCAGTTGCTGGCTCAGCGTGGGATCACCTCATTTGATGAAGCAAAGAACTTTTTTCGGCCCGATCTGGCCAATCTGCACGATCCGTTCCTGATGAAAGATATGGATTTGGCTGTACAGCGAATCGAACAGGCCATAATTTCTGGAGAGAAGGTGTTGGTGTATGGCGATTATGATGTGGATGGCACCACAGCCGTTGCTCTGGTCTACTCTTTTTTTAAGAATCAATTCAAGGAGATCGATTACTACATTCCCGATCGGTACGACGAAGGTTATGGCATCTCATTGAAGGGAATTGATTTTGCAGCTGAGCATGAATTTAGCCTGATCATTGCCCTTGACTGTGGAATTAAAGCAGTCGACAAGATTGAGTATGCCAGGAGTAAGGGTATCGAGTTTATTATATGTGATCATCACAATCCGGGCGATTCGATTCCAAATGCAGTAGCTGTACTGGATTCTAAGCAGAAGGGCTGCAATTATCCATTCAAAGATCTTTCAGGTTGCGGAGTGGGACTTAAACTGGTCCAGGCCTATGCCATAAAGACGGGTCAGCTTGCCGAAACGGTCTATGAGTTTCTCGACCTGGTGGTTGTGAGCATCGCTTCCGACATTGTACCCATCACTGGAGAGAACCGGATCATGTCCTATTTTGGGCTGAAAAAATTGAATGAGAATCCATGCATGGGCCTCAAAGCCATCAAAGAGGTGGCAGGTATCGACAAAAAGGAGATCGATATTGAGACAATCGTGTTTAAGATCGGTCCCAGGATCAATGCTGCCGGAAGGATGGAGTCGGGGAAGAAATCTGTGGACCTGATGGTTTGTGACAAACATGCCGATGCAGGAATTATCAGTCAAACGATCAATAGTTTTAACCTCGACCGCAGAAACATAGATACTGAAATTACACGTCAGGCCATCGAAATGATTGATACAGATCCGGTACTTCAGGAACGGAGTTCCACCGTACTCTATAATCCTGAATGGCACAAAGGGGTCATAGGAATTGTTGCTTCACGTTTGCTGGATCATTACTATAAACCTACTGTGATCCTGACCTTATCCAATGGATTGGTCACTGGTTCGGCCCGTTCTGTGAATGGATTTGACCTCTATCAGGCCATTGAATCGTGCAGCGATCTGCTGGTGAATTTTGGCGGACATAAATATGCAGCAGGACTTACCATGAAAGTCCAGAATCTACCGGTTTTTATTGAGCGTTTCGAAAATATCGTGTGCGATACCATCGATCCCGAGCAGTTGATCCCGGTGGTGGAAATCGATACCGAGTTGCAGCTCAAAGATATCAATGATAAGTTTTTTCGTATTCTTAAACAGTTCAGACCCTTTGGACCAGGGAATTTTAATCCAGTTTTCATCTCTGAGAATGTGGTTGATAATGGATATGGGAGGATGGTCGGAACCAATGGGGAGCATCTTAAGCTTACCCTGATCCAGGAGGAAAATCCCTTTAAAGTTTTCCCGGCTATTGCATTTCACCAGGGGCAGCAATTCAAAAATATCAACAAAGGCAATCCTTTTGACATCTGTTACCAGCTTGTGGAGAATGATTTCAGGGGTAAGGTAAATATCCAGATTCAAATTTCGGATATGAAGTACGATTAGAGATTCAGTCGAAGTTGCATCGCCAGCATCCATTTCTCATTTCCATGAATCAGATCATTTCCACTTCCCAGAGTATCCCTGTCCTGGTAGGAAGTCAGGGCTAATTTCCCTGCAATAGTTAGCTTATCAAATGGTTTCACGGCGAGTGTCATCACCATCTTCTGACCTGACCCATAGCAGACCGGGAATGAAAAATCGTAATATAATCCGGGTTCATGCAGGTAGATCCTGTGATCCCAATTTTGCACTTCAAATACTACAAATTGAATGGTAGTTCTCAGCCGTTGAGATGCATGGATACTTATTTGCTGAACAATAGCGTAGCCTGGATATGAATCGGTGATGTTGGATCCGTAGGAGAAAATTAGCCTGGATTGCCATTGTAACTGGTGATCATAAATAAACCTCAGGTCACACCGGGTAGTTTCGCTGGTTTGGATAGAACGTAAACCAAAACTGGTGTTAGCCGGAGTGGATTGCCAGAGCTTTTTGGAGAGTCTTATTCTCCATTTGAATTCCGGTGCTCCGCTGTTTCTGATGGTTACACCATACCTGTAACCATTGGAAGGAACAGAACTAAGATACCGCGGGCCGGGAAAGTGAAACACTTCTCCGGTAAAACTGGCTATAAGCAGTCGACCTGGTTCAAGCTGCAGGTGCATCGCAACACCCATCTCATTATTAATTTTACTGCCAGAGGCATAGGAGGAGGGATGTGATCCGCTATAATAGGTGTCATAGTGATGCAGTAGGAGCAATCCCTGGATAAAATCATTCAAATGCATTGTGACACCTGCAAGTAGGGCGGAAGAGGTCCAGTCTGAGAGTGCAAATTCGCTGAACACCCGCCATTTTCCCTTTTGAAAATTTCCATGCAGGCTCATATAACTGTTACTACCCCTGTTCCCTGCAAATCCCAGAGCATCGATTCCCTCCCTGCTGAGTCCTGTGGATTCCATACCAAAGAGTATTCCCACATCCAGGTTTTTATGTCTGTACAGACCCTGAACTCCCGAATGAAGCCTGAATCCAAGATTCCGGCCAGATGTTTCACCATTTGTTCGGTGTAAACCAGATTCCCGGATGTGTTCCCGCCAGTCAATCTCATCATTCTCCGCGCTCAACTCCGCTGTGGAAAGGTCCAACTTTCGGTAAGAAACCCATCCCAACAGGTCAATGCGCCTTAAAGCCAGCCGGAGCCCCAAACCCCTTTCATACCTGGATTCACTTTTTGAAGAATAGGGTCTGATCCTCAGCATGGAACGCCTGTTTAGCAGGAAGCCCGCAGTTGAATGGATAAATCCGGTCCCATTGACCAGCCCAAGTCCGTGGTGTAGCTGAAAATTCCCAATTACCACCTGTTTTAGCAGGCGATGTCCGCTGTATTGCAGATATCCGACCATATATTCCGGCCTATTATTAAACAGGAAGCGTTCACCCGCATCTTTTTCGTAGGTGAGTCCCATGGAGAGGGAGTTTCCCATCCGGGATTTGATCCTCACATCGGTTCTGCCCCCAATTCCTGAATAGCCAGAACCCGACTTGATCTTTGTGCTGTCTCCATATCCCTCAGCCTTTGGAAAAATTTTACCCACATTAAGCAAGATCAGGTGTTTATCGCTGCCCTTATATTTGTTTTCTATACATGGGCCCACTGTAAGGTATGGGGCAATCTCCTGCAGAAGCAATGCCCTGAATCCTGTGAGAGAGGCCAGCTCGTATACAGAGTAGAGGTTGCCATACTTCTCTCTGTAATTAATTAGGATATGAACCTGGAATGGAGAAAAAAGGCCCGATTCAGCAAGTTGATCAGGCGTAGCACAGTTTATATTGAGGGGATTATTCCTAAGGTCGGAATATCGTTCAAATATTTCCATTGGGATCTCTGCCGACTCTTCCCGATACAAAAAATCCTCATCCCCATATGGGAGAGTTTCGGGATGTTGTGCCTGCAAATTCAACTGGATCGCTAACAAGATAAAAAACAAACCTATGGGAAAATTACCACGCATAGTGAATCGATGTATTTGGAATTGTACCTGTATCGGTAACATACTGGAAGGTAATTTGCAATTCATACCTCTTACGGATAACTGAGATTCCGGCCGACCAGGTAAAGGGTTGGTTATGAATCCCCAGCATAAACCGGATCGAATTGCGAAGATTCCATTCGATGCCGTTAGCCCATTGGATTCGCTTTTCAGGGGCCATGTAAAGCTCAGAGTAAAAGATGGCTGTCTTAAAGAAGGAGTAAGAACATCCTGCCGAAATTGTCATTGTAAAATCGGGGTGATCGCTCGCTGTGTCATTCCAGTCTGCCGGGTGTAATATATGGGCACCCAATACCCACTGTTCGTTTATCCTGGCCTGGAGGCCCAGTGCAAGACTGCTGCCTGGATCGTACAATTTTTTTTCAGGAAGGCTGAAGGTCCAAAAGTGCATCCCAATTCCGGCACTCAGGACAGGTGTTATGGCCATCCCATAGGAGACCCAGAGGGAGGATTGTCTGAGACCGGGAATTCCATAGGAGGAGAAGCAGGTTCCCCAGGCACCCTTTTCTGTACTTACCTGGAGTCCTACGGAAGAGATTCCAAGTTCCATAAAGGGCCGGCTGTGATATAAACTCACGGAATGCTCTTTTACCAAACCCAGTCCGGCCTGGTTCTGGATAGCGCATGAATAGCCTGAACGGGCAATGAATGTACCTCCCATTGCGGCCACTGAAGCCTCCTGCCCGGTAAACTGCCCGGTCACTGTCCTCACAAAAAGAGACAAAAAAAAGACCGGGAGAAAAAATCCCGGTCTTTTTAAACTCCACAATTGTGGACATATCATATCAAAATCAGTTTGTTTTATACTTAAACTTTACAGATTTAAGTTCCTCGTTTGCTTTTACAATCTTTGTGGCCAGACTCTCTTTAAACTGGATCATTTTTTCCATCACTTCCTGGTCTGAAGTGCCAAGTATCTGGGCTGCAAGTATTCCGGCATTTCTGGCTCCGTCCAATCCAACAGTGGCCACCGGTATCCCTGGAGGCATCTGAAGAATACTCAGAATGGAATCCCATCCATCAATTGAAATGGAGGCCTTAATGGGTACACCGATCACTGGTAGTGGAGTAAGCGCTGCTATAACACCAGGAAGGTGAGCTGCTCCACCTGCTCCGGCAATGATTACCCGGATGCCTCTTCCTGCTGCATTCCTTGCAAAATTCATGGCTTGATCGGGAGTCCGGTGAGCTGAAAGTGCGTTAATCTCGAATGGTATTTCAAATTCATCAAATAATTTGGCTGCCTGCTCCATGATAGGAAGGTCTGAGGTGCTTCCCATGATAATACTGACTTTCGGGTTCATCTGTTTATATTGTTTTAAATTAAATATCAGCTAACGAAATTACAATTATTTTTTTTCCTGTGGATCATTGTCTATTTTACTGAAAATTAATTCGCATGCAGAAACAAATCGTAAAAGTTCATGACAAGCACTTTGCCCCATTTATCTCTGAAGAAGAGATCTCCAGGCAGGTGAGCCGCATTGCCCATGAAATGAACCAGGATCTTGCACAAAAAGATCCCATCTTTCTGGGTATCCTGAATGGAGCATTTATGTTTGCCAGCGACCTCTATAAACAGCTTACATTCCCGTGCCAGATTACTTTTCTAAAGCTGGCTTCGTACAGCGGGACACAATCCACAGGGAGGGTGAAACAGCTGATCGGAATCAATATGGAACTAAAAGATCGTGTGGTGGTGGTCCTCGAGGATATTGTGGATACTGGGGTGACCCTCGAAACCATACTGATGCAACTTTCAGGATTTCAGCCTTCAGAGATCCAGGTGGCCACCTTTCTTCACAAGCCGGAAGCAACTGTCAGGGAGGTCAAACTGGATTATGTGGGAATGGAAATTCCCAATGATTTTATAGTGGGTTATGGACTGGATTATGATGGGTATGGTAGAAATTTGAAGGAAATATATCAGCTGGTTAACTAATACGGTAAATGTTTATTAATTTTGGACTCGTTTAAAAAAAAATAAGAAAACATGTTGAATATTGTATTATTCGGTCCTCCAGGATCAGGTAAGGGTACCCAGTCGGAAAAAATCATTGAAAAATATGGATTGAGCCATATTTCCACCGGAGATCTACTTAGGAGCGAAGTCGCAGCTCAGACTGAACTGGGAAAGCAGGCCAAGGAGATTATGGATAAAGGAGAACTGGTATCTGACAAGATTGTAATCGGAATGATCCGAAACAAGATTGAAGAGAGTCAGGATGGATCAGGCTTTATTTTTGACGGCTTTCCGAGGACTGTTGAGCAGGCCAGAGAGTTACGCAAGGCCTTAACCGATTATGATGAACGCGTTAGTGTGATGATCTCCCTGGAAGTACCACGTGAGGAGCTGGTCAAGAGGCTGTTGAAACGAGGAAAAGATACCGGCAGGTCAGATGATAAACTGGAAACCATCAATAATAGAATTGATGTGTACAACAGGCAGACCGTTCCGGTCACCTACTATTACGATAAGATGCATAAGCATGCGGGTGTTGAAGGTACCGGGTCAGTGGATAAAATCTTTGAACGCATTGTTGAAGTAATAGGATTGATCAAGAATTAGTTCCATTAAGCATGAACCTCCATGTCGAACACCAATTTTGTCGATTATGTAAAGATCTTCTGTCGTTCCGGTAACGGAGGCAGTGGATCTGCGCATCTGCGTCGGGATAAGCTCACCGCCAAAGGAGGACCCGATGGAGGTGATGGTGGACGAGGTGGTCATGTGATTCTCAGGGGCAATGAGCAGCTATGGACCTTGCTGCATCTTAAATACGCAAGGCATGTTTTTGCCACTCATGGAGATAGCGGTGGATCCTCACTTAAAACCGGAGCCAGCGGAACTGATGCCTATATCGATGTTCCGATGGGTACGGTTGTCAGGGACACTGAAACCAATGAGGTGCTCTTTGAAATTACTGGCCACCAAGAAGAGAAGATTGTGATTTCAGGAGGTCGGGGAGGCCAGGGAAATGATCATTTTAAAACATCAACCCGTCAAACTCCCAGGTTTGCCCAGCCCGGAGAGGATGGAGGTGAGGGCTCATATATTCTTGAGTTAAAGTTGCTGGCTGATGTAGGGCTTGTGGGATTCCCAAATGCCGGAAAATCAACCCTGCTATCTGCCATCTCAGCTGCCAAACCCAAAATAGCTGATTATCCATTCACAACCCTGGTACCCAACCTGGGCATTGTTAAATACAGGGACGATCGCTCCTTTGTTATGGCCGATATTCCCGGGATTATTGAAGGTGCAAGTGAGGGTAAGGGGCTGGGACATCGGTTTTTACGTCACATTGAGCGAAACTCTATGCTGCTCTTTATGATTCCGGCTGATAGTACAGACATTAAAGAAGAATACAGGATCCTGCTGGAGGAGTTGGAGAAGTACAATCCGGAATTGCTGGATAAGCACCGTTTGCTGGCTATTACCAAGTCGGATATGCTGGACGAAGAGCTGATGGATGAAATCAGGCAGGACCTACCTGAAATTAAGTATCTTTTTATCTCTTCAGTGGCAAACATCGGATTGGTGAGCCTGAATGATCTCATCTGGACCTTGCTGAATAGCTAAACCTATGATTGAGTGGCTGCAACAGATCGATTCCAGTTTTTTTTTAGTGATCAATGGGTTGCACAGTGAAGCCTGGGATGGCATCATGTGGTGGGCCAGCGGAAAGAGCACCTGGTGGCCTTTTTATCTTCTTATGCTGGGTTACCTGGGATGGATGAACAGATGGCACCTGGTCTTTATGATCCTTTTTATTGCCCTTGTGATTACTCTTGCCGACCAGACCTCGGTACACCTTTTTAAGAACGTATTTCAAAGACTCAGGCCCTGTCATGAACCCTCCCTGGAGGGTCTGGTTCATCTGGTAAATAACAGGTGTGGGGGCCGGTTTGGTTTTATTTCATCCCATGCAGCGAACTCATTTGGGGTTGCTATGCTGGTCCTTCTGTGGGTAAGAAAGTGGTGGGCCACTTCGGTGATGCTTTGTTGGGCACTACTGGTCGCATACAGCCGGGTATACCTGGGAGTACACTATCCCGGGGATGTTCTGGCAGGTGCAATCTGGGGCGCAGGTTGCGGCTGGCTAATTTATGAATTATACAACTGGTTGAAGTATAAGTTGCCCCTTCACTGGTGGATTGCTGAATCCCACCAGACAAAATAACGGAATAACTGCTGTTGTTATGCTTTGTATCATAAGTCCATCACACGATCCCTATTTTAACCTTGCCTCGGAGGAGTATTTGCTGAAATGTTTTCAGGAGGATCTTTTCCTGCTGTACAGGAATAAGCCCTCCATTGTGGTAGGGAAACATCAGAATACACTGGCCGAAATAAATTATGCCTTTGTCCGGGAGCGAGGTATTGTTGTGGCCAGGCGGATATCCGGAGGAGGTTCTGTATTTCACGATATGGGAAATCTCAATTTCGCATTTATTACCAGTGGAAAAGATGGAGAGATGGTCGATTATGGCAGACATACCCAACCTGTTATAGATGCCATGGGATCTATGGGGCTTGAGGTTACTTTGGGAAAAAGAAATGAACTGTTGCTGGGTGGTAAGAAGATTTCAGGAACAGCCAGTCATGTATTTAAACGTCGATCTCTGCATCATGGAACATTGCTCTTTTCATCCAGGATGGGAGATCTGTCAGATGCACTGAAGGTGCAACATAGCAGGTTCAATGACCGTGCCGTGAAATCGGTTCGCTCGAAGGTTACCAACATTCAGGATCATCTTGTTGAAAAAATGGATCTGGACGATTTTCAAAACCGGTTACTTGGTTATATCTTCAATAACACGGACAAAGCTGTAAGCTATCAATATAACGATAAGGATATGAATGAGATACGTCATCTCAAAGATTCTAAATTCTCCACATGGGAATGGAATTTCGGCTATTCACCCAAATATGAGTTCAGTAAGAAACTTGTATTTAAATCGGGTAACCTTGCTCTGCATATGAATGTGGAGAAGGGAATTATCAAGGATGTCAATTTTGAAGGCGAGTTTATGACCACCAAGGATATTCACGGATTGGAGGATGTATTGGTAGGAACCATTCACGATCCTGAAACACTGCGCAACCGTCTGTCGGGAATTAATGTAGCCGATTATATCACAGGCCTTGAGAATGAGGTTTTGTTGTCGGGTATGTTTTAGTAAAGGAGCCCTGCCAGGGCCCTACTTGTCTGATCATCGCAACACGGAAATCAAGTTTCCTGTTTGAAGATTTATCCCATCCACTGTATGGGTGGCCTGGTTGTAATGGAAATTCCTATCCTCAAGCTTTAAATGGATGAAATCCAACAGTTCCTGTTTTGATTTTCCCTTTATAAGCGGACGTTCTGTTTTAGAATGCAGCAATCGGTTTGCCAGTGCCTCGGGGGTTAATTTAATATATATAGTGGTTCCGTTTTCATTCATGATCCGGATCATATCAGAGTGACAGGGAGCACCCCCGCCTGTGGAGATCACCACTTTATCTCTGTTGCAGAGTTCCAGCAAAATATCATGCTCCCACTTTCTAAAAACCTCTTCGCCAAGCTCATTGAATATTCCCTGGATAGTCATTCCGGCGGTCTCTTCTATAAGCTGATCCATATCTACAAAATCATAACCGATTTGCCTGGACAGTTTTACACCAAGGGTCGATTTTCCTGAGCCCATAAAGCCTATTAGAAATATCCGGGTATCCATGGCTACCAATCCAGTTTGAATTGTTCGCCCGATTCTGAACTATTGTCAGGGTCCTTTCCTCTATTTTCTTCTTTGGGTTTCACTACTTCCAGGGGCACCTCATCAGGATCCTGTTTGATCTTATCCTGGGTGGGTTTGGTAGCCGCCTTTTTAGCACGGGTTTTCTTTGGTGGTTCTTTCTCAGAAGTTGATTTATCTGGCGCTACCTTTTTTACAGGTTTTTTCTTAACCGGTATAGGGTCGCTTTCAACATTATTATTTTCAGCTTCTTGACCCTCTTCGCTTTTCGGCTTTATGATTTGAAGGGGTTCCAGCTCCTTAATGATCTTGACTTCGTAGTTGGATAGTCGTTTTCCCCGGGCTTTGTAACTTTTAATGCCTATGAATTCTGCCACTTCAATGATCTCGGGACTGCGGTCTTTGCTCTTTCCTCCAAATTTAAGTTCCAGGCGGGGATATTCCACTTCGGTGATTCGGATCAACCGGGAACCGGAATGATCACCAATAAACCGGGTCGATTTCCCCCCCGCCTCCATAAGGAATCTTTTTAGGTAGTAGTATTTCTGTTGGCCGTCATAGTAGGCGGCCGACCAGATTTTTCCCTCTCTGTATTTCTCAATGATCTGTACGTCATCTTCGAAGTGGTTACTCAGGTCGAAATTGGTGGTTCGGAAATGTCCCGATTTCGTGATGACCAAAATTCTGTCTTCCCCTGAGAACTCCCCAATGAAAACTCCCCTGGCATCTACATTAAGTCGCAGCACATCCTGGTCGAACCAGATCTTGCGCCCTCCAAGGGTAGAAACACCCTTCTCCTTCATGACAATTTTTTGGACTGAGAATTTGGTCAGGATATTTCCCATGGCTCCCCTTCCTTTGATGGCCAGTTCGGCAAAATCAAATTCAAAAATCGGATGTTTTAGTCTGGGTCGGGGTCGCAGGTAAACCTTTAGAACCTCCCCTTCGCCATTGGGATTTGCACTGAAGTAGAGGATTTTGGAATGTCTGTGTTCTTTACCAATATTGTACTGTTTGTCGCGGGTAATACCGGTTACCGGAGCTCGCTTCATCATCACATTGCCCGAATTCCCATCGAAGTAAACAATATTGTATATGGTACGTTTGTCATTCTTCTTAAAGACGGTAGCATGAATGATGTTTTTGCCCACAAATTGCTTTTCAGCTACTTTTGAGATGGTGTAAGTACCATCCTTTAGGAATACGATGATGTCGTCGATATCCGAACAATCACATACAAACGCATCTTTCTTCAGTCCGGTTCCAATGAATCCATCTTTGGCATTCATATAGAGCTTCTGATTGGCCACAACCACTTTGGTGGCTTCGATGCTGGCAAAGTTTCTTAACTCAGTTTTCCGTTCCCTGCCTTTGCCAAATTTCTTCTTAATCTGTTTGAAATAATTGATGGTATAGGTCACCAGGTTGTTCAGATGGGTTTTGACCTCTTCCATCTCCTCTTCTAAAGATTTGATGTGCTCGTCGGCCCTTTTTGTATCGTACTTGGAGATGCGCTTGATCTTAATCTCTGTGAGTTTGATAATGTCATTGCGAGTGACCTCACGCATTAAAAGCTTCTTGTAGGGATCCAGACCTTTATCAATGGCTTCTATGACAGCCTCCCAGGTTTCACACTCCTCTATGTCTCTGTAGATTCGCTTTTCAATAAAGATCTTTTCCAGGGAAGATAAATGCCAGTCTTCCATCAACTCCCTGAGCCTGATCTCCAGTTCCTGTTTGAGCAGCTCCTTGGTATGATCGGCATTCACCCTGAGAATCTCACTTACACCCACAAACCGGGGTTTGTTGTCATCTATCACACAGCAGTTAGGTGAGATGGAAATCTCGCAGTCTGTAAATGCGTAGAGTGCATCGATGGTTTTATCGGACGATACATTGGCTCCCAGGTGTACCAGGATCTCCACATTTTCGGCCGTATTGTCATCAATCCTCTTGATCTTAATCTTCCCCTTCTCCGTGGCTTTGATGACGGAATCAATCAGGCTGCTTGTGGTTTTTCCATAAGGAAGATCCTTGATAACCAGAGTCTTATTATCAAGTTTTTCAATCCTGGCTCTGACCCTGATTGCACCTCCACGCAGACCGTCGTTATAACGGCTTATTTCGGCCAGCCCACCCGTGGGAAAGTCTGGGTATAGCTCAAACTCTTTATCCTGCAAATGGAGGATGGAAGCATCGATTAGTTCCTTAAAATTGTGTGGTAAAATTTTTGAAGATAGTCCCACAGCAATTCCTTCGGCACCCAGTGCAAGGAGGAGCGGAAATTTAACAGGAAGGGTAACAGGCTCTTTATTCCGGCCATCATAGGAGAGCTTCCATTCGGTGGTTTTCGAGTTGAAGACAACCTCTTTGGCAAAACCGGAAAGTCTTGATTCAATGTACCTGGAGGCAGCAGACCCGTCGCCAGTATAAATATTTCCCCAGTTTCCCTGGGTATCTACGAGCAATTCCTTCTGTCCCAGCTGAACAAGTGCATCTCCAATGGATGCATCTCCATGGGGATGGTACTGCATGGTGTTTCCAATGATATTCGCCACTTTATTAAACCTGCCATCGTCAATGCGATTCATGGCATGCATGATTCGACGCTGCACAGGCTTCAGGCCGTCGGTGATATGCGGTACGGCCCGTTCAAGGATCACATAGGAGGCATAATCGATGAAATAGTCCTCATACATTCCTGTGAGGCGGGTGATCTTTACTTCCTCCCCGGAGTGTCCCTCATCCTGATGTCTATCTAATGATGTGTCGTCGTGTTTTGTCATCTCTCTCTACACTGCTTCTACCGGATCTTCTTCCACCCTTAGCCTGCTAATGATAAACTCCTGTCGTTCCGGTGTATTTTTCCCCATGTAAAACCCGAGGATCTCTTTTATATCGTCCTCTTTTTTCAGTCGCACAGGCTGAATTCTGATATTGGGACCAATGAAATGTTTGAATTCATCCGGAGAGATCTCTCCCAATCCTTTGAATCGGGTGATCTCCGGACTTCGGCCCAGCTTCTCTATGGCTTTTCGCTTCTCCTCGTCAGAATAACAGTAGATGGTTTTCTTCTTATTTCTGACCCTGAACAGGGGTGTTTGCAAAATATAGAGGTGTCCATTTCTTACCAGGTTGGGAAAGAACTGAAGAAAGAAGGTGAGCAACAGCAGCCGAATGTGCATTCCGTCCACATCTGCATCGGTGGCCACCACCACATTTTTATATCTCAATCCATCGAGCCCATCCTCAATATTAAGTGCAGCCTGCAGCAGGTTAAACTCCTCATTTTCATAAACCACTTTTTTGGTAAGCCCAAATGAGTTCAGTGGTTTTCCCCGCAGGCTGAAAACAGCCTGGGTATTGACATCCCTGGATTTGGTAATGGAACCCGAAGCAGAATCACCCTCGGTGATAAACAGGGTCGACTCATTCTTGCGGTTATCTTTCCCGTTGTAGTGAACCCGGCAATCGCGCAGTTTCTTGTTGTGCAGATTGGCTTTTTTTGCCCGCTCCCTGGCCAGCTTTTTAATTCCGGAAATGGCTTTTCGTTCCTTTTCCGATTCCTGGATTTTTTTCAGCAGAATGTGCGCAGTCTCCCCATGCTTGTGTAAATGATCATCCAGCTTTGAAGTGAGGAAGTTCATGATGAAGTTCCTCACCGACGGACCCTTGGGCCCAATGTACTTGGATCCAAGTTTGGTTTTGGTCTGGGATTCGAAAATGGGTTCTTCTACTTTTATGCTGATGGCTGCGATAATCGATGTACGTATATCGGAAGCATCAAAATCTTTCTTATAGAAATCCCTGATGGTTTTCACCAGTGCCTCTTTGAAAGCTACCTGGTGGATGCCCCCCTGGGTGGTGTGCTGGCCATTTACAAAACTGTAGTACTCATCCCCGTACTGGCTGCCATGGGTGATGGCTACCTCAATATCTCCATTCTTCAGATGAATGATGGGATAGAGGCCCTCTCCACTCATGTTCTCCTCCAACAGGTCGCATAATCCGTTTTTTGAAATAAACTTCTGCCCGTTAAAAACGATGGTGAGGCCTGTATTGAGATAAGTATAGTTTCGAAGCATGGCTTCGATATACTCATCTATGAAATTGAATTTCCCAAACAGGGTGTGATCGGGCTCAAAGAGAATCTCTGTACCATTCTTTTCAGTAGCATCTTTCAGGGGATGATTTTTCAGGATCTCTCCCATGCCGAAATCCGCTGCTTTCACTTTTCCTTCACGAAACGACTGGATTGTAAAACTGGAGGATAGTGCGTTCACAGCTTTGATGCCCACTCCGTTAAGCCCCACTGACTTCTTAAATACCTTCGAGTCGTACTTGGCTCCGGTATTCATTTTGGAGACTACATCCACCACCTTACCCAGAGGCACTCCTCTTCCATAATCGCGGATAGAGACCAGGCGTTCATTGACAGTCACCTCTATAGTCTTCCCAAATCCCATCATATATTCGTCGATGGAATTATCCATGACCTCTTTCATCAGGATATATATTCCATCATCGGGTGAAGAGCCATCGCCCAGTTTTCCAATGTACATGCCGGGGCGCTTCCGGATGTGTTCTTTCCAGTCGAGCGTCCGGATAGTTTCGTCTGTATAATTTGCCGTCATAATTATCTCCTCATTGGCAGCACAAATATAACCAAAAACAGGGTGGGAGCATCACCCAGTTTTCAACACAGAACTCTTAAAAAGGGATTGAAAAACACACCTTTTTAAGCAAATTCAATGGCGCTAACTTCTAAGTGGTGGTTGATTCTACCCTGGTATTTCACTTCATTTTCTTCTCTATTTCCAGGCGATCAAGTTCTTTCTCCATAATCTCCTGGACCCTGTACATGGTGGCTTTGACCTCATTTTCGGCAACCTCCCGGGCAGGGATCTCATCCAGAACCCGCATATAAATGGGTGCTTTCCCTTTCAATACCCAAGACCCCGGGGCAAATGTTTTTTCCGTACCTGTATGAACGATGGGGATGATTCCACTGCCTGTTTTTTTTGCCAGGTGGAAGGCGCCTTCCTTAAAGGGCCTCATGGTAAGGGTTTTGGATCGGGTGCCTTCGGGGAATATCAGTATGGAGGAGCCTTTCTTCATCTGCTCTTCGGCCTGTGAGAGGAATTGGGCGCCAGAGCGCATTGATTCGCGATTAATCCTGATAGAGTTGGTTAATGAAAGGGCCATCCCCACAAAAGGAAGTTTGAAATTTTCAGATTTCGAGGTCCACTTAAATGGTCTGCGCAGTTTGGAAAGAGCCAGGATATCGACTAGCGAACGATGGTTGGCAACCATCACCACAGGGCGGTTCCAGGGTATTTTTTTTCTTCCCTCCAGGTGCATCTTCCAGAAGGGAATCAGAGACTGATAATGCCAGGCCCAGAAAGTCATCATCATTTGTAAGGCCACCCTTCTTTTGTCCCACCAGAAGGTACATACCCATACCAATAAGAAAACCGGAGTGAGCAGGATGGAGGTAAGTGCCATGGTTATCCAGGCAAGTATGGAGAATACCTTAAGGAAGAATTGACTCATATAACCCAATTTGTGTGCGAAAAATACGAAAATAGAAGCAACCATTTACAGATTGAAAACAAATTCGGTTACATTTGGCTGGCAATCCGATAATGTTTAGCGCCCGTCAACAGATGTATAGAGTATCACTTATTTTCCTTTTATCTGTGCTTCTGTGCTGGTCTACTGGCTGTGTGGAGAGGTATTTTCCTGATGAGGATAACCTTAAGACCGGCACACTGGTGATTAATGCCCACCTTACCAATAAACCCGGGAAGAAGGTCATTGAGATCTCCCGATCCGTCACCCTTTTGTATCCCTCTGCCGATCCTGTTTCGGGGAGTTTTGCAGAGGTGATCAGAGAAGATGGTGAAATCAAAGAGTTTATGGAAAACCGGCCAGGCTTTTATGAAAGTGATATGGACGCTGACTTTCTGCAAATAGGGATGTCTTATATGCTACATGTGATCACTCCGGATGGGAATGAATATGAATCCGAGTTCGATCAGCTTCGCCCCGTACCGGAGATTGATTCCATCTATTACCAGGTGGAGACCAATAGTTTTGCATCAGAAAGTGATTCCATGGAAGGGATCAGATTCTATATCGATTTTACTTACAGTGATGAGGATTACAAATACATGCGCTGGGACGTTGTGGAGACCTATGAATTTCATAATCCCGACATGGAAGGATTCATGCTTGATGTGGATTTCAGATTTAAGCCACTGACCGATACCAACAATTACAAGGTATGCTACATTACCAAAGAGCTTTCCGAAATTCACAGCATGTCACTGGGATATCTCGATTTAGGAATCTACATTAAGAAACCATTTGCTTTTGTGCCTAACAACCAGATGGAGCAAAAGCTCAAACATAAATACAGCCTGCTGGTGAGGCAGTACTCCATGGGTGAGGCAGCCTTTCATTACTGGAATGAGTTGAAAAAGACTTCGCAGGAACAGGGCTGGTTGTTTGACCAGCAGCCGGCGTTGCTTCGATCTAATATACTCAAAGTCAATGATGAAGAGGAGATGGTGCTTGGATTTTTTAGCATGTCGTCAATCGTCGAAAAGCGTGCATTTGCTACTCAACCCGAAGGCCTGGATATGAGTTTATATGAATGGTACTGTTTCCCAACTCCCAAGGGTCCGCCCGGTCCGGTTACCCGGTCGGATCTTCCCATATTCTATGGCAGAGCCTGGCGCGACGGGGAGTCTGTTCAGGCGCAGGTTAACCGGCATTGTGTGGATTGCAGGTTTTATAATAATAGCACACATATCAAACCTGATTTTTGGTAACAGAGTTAGTTTTTAAGTACATTCGCTCACTTGATGTGTATGAAAAGAAGGGTTGCATTTTTGATTCTTATTGTCCTGCAGGTTATTGCAGGAGGGATTGTATATGGTCAATCGCTTACCGATTACCTGGCTGAATGTGAATTGAAGTATGGCAGCGATGCGGATCTGGTGAATGGGGAAAAATATTTCTATCCTTACTCCACATCAGACGGGGATCCGTTCTTTATTTTCGAATCGGGGAGCTCAAAACTGCGGATAAAGGGAAAGGAATTTGAAGAGCAATCCCTCAGGTATGATATATACAATCATCTTCTGATTTTAGACTATAAAGATGTTTATGGAGGTACAACCAGCCTGGTACTGCGAAATGAATGGGTGGAGTCTTTCAGTCTAGGTTCTCTGCAGTTTAAAGGAATTTTGGGTCCTGAAGGAGAGCGGAATTTTTTCCAGGTAATTACGGAGAGCAGGATCTCGTGTCTGTACAGATGGAGCAAAGATTATCAACTAAACCTTAATTCGGGGGTACAGAATTACTATTTTACCGAGCCTCAAAAGGAAGCATTTCTTTTTGTAGCAGATCAGTTTTACTCGTTCAGGAGTACCAGGAGTTTTCTAAAAGCCTTTGATCAAGAGCAGCAGAAAGCCATCAAGCTGTTCATCCGCCAGGCAAAAATAAAAGTGAAGAATTCAACTGACTCTCAAATGCGCCACCTCATAGAATATTGCAACTCACTCCCTCATGAAGATTTGTAACCTGATTGCACTAATCCCCCTGCTCTTACCTGTAGTTGCCCTGGCCCAGGAGTCTGGAACTGAGGTAAACATCCACATGGTCAATGAGAAATTCAGCACTTTCGTTAATCAGATTGAATCCCAGACGGATCTGAGAATCTATTACCGTTCTGAATGGTTCGAGGATCAAAGCTTCACCTACAGCGCCGACTCGGTAGAGGTCGATTATGCCCTTTTCGATCTATTGAAAGGCACAGGTTTGCATTTCAATCTCATTGACTCAACGAGGGTTGTTATTTTACCCGATGGCCGGTTGAATATGCAGCTTCCGGTTTTGTCATCGGCCACCGGAGGTTACAGTGAAATGGATGCAGTGGACGATTATATAGGTGTAAAGGCGGGAGAGTACCTGAGTGGAACCCGTCCGAAGCAGATTACCCAGACCATCGTGGTTGGTACGGGAAATGGTACTTCCAGCCGTTCCATTGCCAGGGTCATGGGGAAGGTAACAAATTTAGTGACAGGTGAACCTGTGATGGGAGCCACCATGGTGGACCTGGAATCGGGCAAAGGAGCTGTATCCGACCAGAATGGGAATATAAATATGGCACTGAATTTGGGTAAACACTCCATGCGTTTTAGTTTTATAGGGATGGAACCCATTGATCTGACACTTGATGTACTCTCGGATGGGGACTTTAAACTGGAGATGCGACCTGCGGTCATTGCGCTGGATGAAGTTCAGATCATGGGTCAGCAGTACAGGGACATCAATACTACAGACATCGGAGTAGAGCGATTCAGCATGAATTCACTGAAGCAGGTGCCTGTATTTATGGGTGAACGCGATGTGATAAAAATAGCCCAGCTTTTGCCCGGGATCACCAGTGCAGGTGAGGCTTCGGTGGGTGTGAATGTGAGGGGAGGGAATGTGGACCAGAATATTTTCTATGTGAACCGCCTCCCGGTTTACAACACCTCCCACCTTTTCGGATTCTTTTCGGCATTCAATTCAGATATAATCAGGGACTTCACTATATACAAGGGAAATGTTCCGGTAAATTACGGGGGCCGACTCTCTTCGGTATTTAATATCACTACCAGGAAGGGAAACAAAAAGGAGTATACGGCCCATGCTGGGATCAGTCCCATCTCGGCTCATGCCACTGTAGAAGGCCCAATCAAGAAGGACCACTCTTCATTTTTGGTCAGCGGCCGTTCGTCCTATTCCGACTGGATTCTGAATCGGATGGAAGATCCTTTGATTCGCGACAGCGATGCTTTTTTTTATGATTTTGCTGGATCTCTGAATTTTCAACCAAACCCCAAACATGCTTTCAATGTTTTCTATTACCAGAGCTATGATAAATTCAGGTACAGCGATCTGAGTGATTATGAGTATGCCAACCGTGGTGGCTCATTTAGCTGGGAAAATCACATCTCGCCCGCTTTAACCTCCAAAGTGACAGGAACCATCTCATCCTACCGGTTTCAGAATACAGATAAAAGCGAAATCGCCCAGGCATATAGTCACGACTACAATTTGAATCACAATGAAGTGGTTGCAGATTTTTCCTGGCTTCCATCGCTTAACCATAAGGTGGATTTTGGAGCCAGCATGATCTACTACCGACTCGATAGGGGTGTGGTGGAACCCTACGGTCCTGCATCCATTCGAAGTGAAACGGACCTAGGTTTCGAACATGCGGTAGAGGGTGCCCTTTTCATCGGGGATAACATTGAGATTACACCCTGGCTGAGTATCTATGGTGGACTGCGTTACAGTTTTTACTCTTATCTGGGCCCCCAGACAGTTATGCTTTATGAAGAGGGTGAACCCAAATCTGAAGAGACCATTGCGGACTCCCTGGTTTATGGAGATTTTGAACCTATTACCTTTAATTCGGGACCTGAATTCCGAACCGCAATAAATATGAAGGCGGGCCCAAACACCTCCTTTAAGCTCTCATTTAATCAGATGAGGCAGTACCTTTTTATGCTCACCAATACCGTAACCATATCACCCACCGATCAGTGGAAGTTGTCGGATTACCATATTTCTCCCCAGTCGAGCTACCAGGCCACAGGAGGTTTTTACCATATCTTTCCCAGACTCGGGCTATCCTCCAGTGTTGAGCTCTATTATAAGTACTCAAACGACATTGTGGAGTATAAGGATGGAGCCGATTTTATCACATCGTCGCTCACCGAGACCGTGGTACTGCAGGGAGTACAGAGTGCATACGGTGCCGAATTTATGCTCCAGAAGACCTCTGGCCACCTCGAAGGGTGGATAAGCTATACCCTCTCCCGGTCAGAGATGCTTGTGACCGGAGAAGCAGATTTTGAGAAGATCAATAACGGCAATCCCTACCCATCCAACTTCGACAGGCCTCATGTATTGAATGTGGTGGCCAATTACAAATTCAACCGAAGGTTTTCAGTGGGCTCTAATCTGGTTTACATGACCGGCCGTCCCATTACCTATCCCACAGCGCTCTATTACATAAACAACATTGCCTATATCGACTATTATGCCAGAAACCAGTTCAGGATACCTGACTATTTCAGAATTGATCTCTCTTTCAATATTGAAGGGAACCTGAAGGCTAAAAAATTCATGCATTCCACATGGAGTTTCAATGTCTATAATTTACTGGGGAGAAAAAATCCGCAATCTATTTATTTCACTCCACATGAGTACTTTATAAAGGGTTATTCGTTTTCTGTGATTGGCGTACCCATTTTTACAGTTTCATGGAATGTCAAACTGGGGAACTATGAGAGTCTTTAAGAACCCCTTTACCCTGATCCTGACTGTTCTCCTGTTTACAGGGTGTGTGAAACGCTACTACCCTTCAGAGGATGATATCATTACCGGAACATTGGTGGTAAGTGCGCACCTGACCGATAAACCAGGGGAGCAGGTGATCAGTATATCCAGGTCCGATAAACTGCTCTACCCAGTGTACGTTCCGGAAACAGGCTGTTCGGTGGAGGTTGAGGACCAGGAGGGTAACATCACGGAGTTTATGGAGACCGTGCCCGGTGATTATTCGGCAGATATTCCAGCCGAATTCCTTAAAGTGGGTACCCTCTACAGGTTGCTATTGATGACTCCCAATGGGAACAGGTACGAATCCGAATATACCAGGTTGCAACCCTCTACCCACATTAATTCCATCTATTATGAACTGGAGTCGATTCCCACTTCAGATCCACTGGTCACCGTGGACGGGATCCGGTTCTATATGGATTTTGAGGTGGATCCGGTTGCCGCGCAATATATGCGCTGGGAACTTTTGGAGACCTATGAATTTCATAACCCTCCTTATGAGGATTTTATATATAGTTTCGACAGGCAATTGAAACCTGTTCCCGACAGTCTGTCCGACAAGCAATGCTGGATCACAGGTTATGTGAATGCGATATTCACGCTGGATGCAGGCAATTTGACAAGTCCGCAGTTCAACTACATGCCTTTACACCATATCTCTAATGAAACGCAGCGCCTGAGTTATGGGTACAGCTTGCTGGTGAGACAACTCTCCATGGACGAACCTGCTTTTCGCTATTGGGACGAGTTAAAGAAAAACTCCCAGGAGAATAGCGGTCTTTATAGCCGTCAGCCCTCAATTACTCCCAGCAATATTTGTAACTGTGATGATCCTGAGGAGAAAATTCTGGGTTTTTTCAGCGTTTCGGGAATGACTGAAAAGCGATTCTTTGTAAAGGATGTGGAAGGCTTTGAGAAATACAATATAATGCATT
>JAOZUK010000200.1 GCA_029938715.1 Bacteroidales bacterium
CTGCAGCAAGTGGGAAGAAGTGGTTATGTTCAGTTGATTGGTGAAGATATTCGGCTTTCAAAACTATTATATGAAGAAGCCAGACAGCATAACCAGCTTGAGGCAATAACACAGTCGTTAAGTATCTCAACCTTAAGATATGTTCCTTCAGATTTGCCTCAGAATCAGGAAGAGAGGGAAGCCTATTTAAACGCCCTGAACGAGGCATTGCTTAATGCCTTACAGGAGGGTGGCGAGGTCTTCTTATCAAATGCAATTGTGGATAAGAAGTATTGTTTAAGGGCCTGTATCGTAAACTTCAGAACCTCTGAAAAAGACATTGTGGAGATTATAGATATTATTGTTAAGGTGGGAGGGAAGGTTCACCGGGAACTTCAGGAAAAGGGCGTTCCGGAATGAGATCCTGCAATTGAAAGAGGTTACTCAAGTTTTGTGGCTGCATGATAACAGCCATTTACAACTTCAGTCATTTTTTCAAAATCAAGGGTCTCAATGGTATCCGTTTCCTTGTGGTAATTGGGATTGCGAAGAAAAGAGGTGTCACTGATCATCACCGCATCGTATTCAAATTCCCAGTAGTTTCTTTGGTCAGACCTTCCGGCCAATCCACTTCCATCCGGGAAAACAATCTTTTCCACATTGATACCTGACTGTTCACTCATCAATCGGTGTATGGTTTCATTAAACGTCTTACATTTTTCTATCCCCACAACAACAATATAATTGCCTGTGTCGGGATAAATTTTTGCTAGTTCAGGTACAGGGAACGTCTGGGAGCCTGGTTCATCCGAGAAATAGCCAATCATCTCATAGCATATCATTCCAACAATATCTTCTTTTTGATCATAAATCGATTTTGCATGAATGTAGCTCCCCATCTCTTTTGTTGTGAAAAACGGGGCTTCTTCAAGACAATAGGCTACGAAATCTATTCCATAATCCAGTTCCGGATGATTCTCTGAAAATAACCTGGCAGTCTCAAGCAAACCGGCTACTGCACTTGCATTGTCGTCCGCCCCTGGTTGGTCGCCGGCCACATCATAATGAGCACCAATGATCAATCGTCGCATTTTGTCCTTTTGCCATGAGGCTATGATATTTTTATATTCATTGCCTTCAGCAATCCACTGTTGTTCTTCAATGGCATAGCCACTGGAGGTAAATTGATCTGAGATATATTTGCTAGTGGCTTCCAGTGCTTCCAGATTTTGATAATTCCTATAAGGACGGATGCTGGTCAGAAATTCGACATCCCTGTACAATCTTTTATTTACTGCTTTTTTCATCCTCCAGGGAAATGAATAGTTGTTTCATGATTGGGGACTCTGCAATGAGATGCTCAATATAGGTATTAAACCAATTAAATGTCTATTTTGGCATTCAAACCGATCCACATGACATTCAAGGAAACAGGCTCCAGTATGCACAAATTAATATTTCATACAGGTGTAATTTTAGTCCTGGGTCTCTTCGTACTTACTGGCTGTAAGAACGAGGTGCTTCAGGAGGATCCTGTATTGAAGGAGGCTAAACGAATTAATTACAAATGTCCCATCATGGTGGATCAGATTACCAGAATGGACAGCGTGACGGTTCTGCTGCCTGATTCTATTTTCCAATTCTGTTATACACTTGTTGATCAGTCCATGGGTTCCATGGATGTGGCTGGACTGTTGAGGTATCTGGAGCCCAAACTTATTTTGTATGCACAGGATCATGCCAGCATGACCGTTCAACGCCAGCATCGGTTAACATTGGCCTTTTTATACCGCGATAAGAATGGGGAGATTGTGACTGAGATCGTTCTTAAGCCGGAGGAATACATCAGGAAGCAGAATGTAAGCCCAGATTCTTCTGACTAAATGGTTTCTGGTTCTTTAAGGTACTCCCTTCGTAAATGACCCCGATCAACCCCTTACACTGGCTTCAGGCAAGCGCTTCTGGATGTCCTTTAGCTGCTCGTAGCTTTCAATACCCAGAGTGAAGTTGTCAATAAAGCCGGAGCCTGTATGAAATTCCAGGCATTCATCCTTTTTATCGGTAAGTTTACCTGCTCCATAAACCTTCATTCCAATAATGGCTTTCCCGTTTTTCTTCATGCGGGTCAATACCTTTTGTACGGTGGGTACATCTGCATCCATGGCAATACCTCCGGGATTATATCTGGCCAGGTCCACATCAACCCAGGGTTCATCTGCAGCAGTCTCCAATGCTCCCAGTGAGTGGCAGGAGATCCCATGCGCACGAATGGTTCCCTCTTCCTTAGCTTCGCTCAAAGCCTCCATGGCACCTTTCATATTCGTGTTCCATTCGGGATCAGTGACAGCATGCAACAAAACGATGTCAAAGTAGTCGGTTCCAAGCTCATTCTTAAACCGTTCAAGATCGCTTTTCACATCCTGGTAAGAGTTGGAATTGGTTTTCGTGAGAATTACCACCTTATCCCTGTCTACTTTTTTCAACGCCTGGCTCACATGGGGATGAGAGCCATACTGATCGGCTGTCTCCCAGAAATTAATGCCTTCATCATAGGCTGCCAGAAGAAGATCGGAGACCCCTTTGATACCCAGTTGACGGGTCTGGTTCGAACTGCCTCCAAATCCTCGTGTTCCGGTACCCATGGCCATCCTGGACATCTCAATACCTGTATTGCCCAGTTGTACCCTGTCGCTGGGGTACAACTTCTTAGTTCCTGCCAGCAATTCATATGGAAATGTACTGAGTAATGCGGTGCCGGCCAGACTGTTCCTGAGAAATTCCCTTCTTTTCATACTGTTTAAACAACGGCTACCGGCTTTTTGTTTGATATTAACTTTTCTTAACGCGGTAATTTGTAATGCTTTATTATTTTTGATGCCTATGACACTCCGATTTGTTACCAGGAACCTTCAGAAACGACCTTTTCTAAATTTCATAAAAGTTGTGGGGCTAAGCCTGGCACTGAGCAGCATGTTGCTAATTGTATTGTTCTTAAAGAGTGAGTTGAGTTTTGACAGGTTTCATGGAAAATCGGAGCGGATTTACCGGTTTACAACTACCAATTCAACCTTTTTAGGGGGGAAGCATTTTGCCCGACTTTACAGGCCTACTTATATTCCGGAGATGGTGGAATCATTCTCAGGGATTGAGAATTATGTAAGGTTATCTCCTCTTAGAGGGGGGGTGATGAAATTTGAAGATGAATTTGTCACCATCAATCAGGCCTTTGAATGTGACAGTACCTTTTTTAAAGTGTTTGATGCCCGTATTTTGGTCGGAAATCCTGAAGATATACTGGATGGTCCTGGTTTAATGGTAATCACTGAAAGCTTTGCGAGAAGGGTATTTGGGGCCGCCAATCCCATGGGACAGGTGTTGACATTGCCCGAAGGACAATTTTACGGGGAAAACACCAATTATGCTGTGGCCGGTATCATGAAAGATTTCCCCAGGAACAGCCATTTTCATCCCGATTTTATTGCCACACCTGTCAATAAATCTATTTTTGAAGGTTGGGCATGGACCTACCTTCTTCTTAATAAGCATGCCAGTCCCAACCAGATTACCTCAGGTTTTAAGGATTTCTTTGCCACTTTTTTTGAAATAGATCCAGACCAGTTGGAACTTGAAGCTTTTCTTCAGAACATTGAAGATATACATCTGCATTCAAAAAAAACAAGGGAGATAGAGCCTAATGGAAATATGTCCGTGATCTATTCTTTCGCCATTGCCGCTTTGCTGCTTCTCTTTATTGCATTGATCAACTATGCCAATCTGAATATTGGCATGGCTGGCTACAGCGACAAATATCTTTTCGTAGGTAAGGTTTTTGGCGCTTCAAGCCGGTCACAGTTGAGGTATTTTCTTACCGAGGGATTGGTGATTGCAGTGACATCCATGGCTTTGAGTGGAATCATAACCTCTGCTGTTCTAGTTTTCATTCAAAAGCAGTTTGCCTTAAATCTTTTCACAGGGAATATACTGTTTATCGTTACTGTTGTAGTGGTTTTTAGTTTGCTGGGTATTGTGGCCGGATTTTTACCTCTGCTTAGACAGTTCATAAGTAATGTACAATCTTCCCGGGTACTCATTGGTGGTGGCAACTTTAATCGCAGGGGGATAAGCAAGGGATTGATTGTTTTGCAGTATACCATTTCCATAGCACTCATAGTTGCTGTATTTGTGATTCACCGACAAACTACCTATGCACTTAAAAGCAGCATGGGGGTGAAGAATGCCAATCTGATCTGTTTTGAGAATGTACACTCTAAAATTCAGACCAGGTTTGCTGAATTTAAGGAGGAGCTGCTGAAGTATAATTCCATTGAAAATGTATCGGCCATGTTGGAACCACCCGGAGGTGAAGCAAACGATATGTTTCGGTTCACTTTGGAAGGCTTTGTGGAAGATGAGACAGATGATACTGATGATTTTATAGGTGTTTTTCCCTGTGATTACTCATTTGCAACCATATTTGACCTGGACTTTCTGGGGGGTACTAACTTTTCTGAGAACTATACCGACAATGAGGGTTCGGGAGAATACATTATCAACGAATCGGCTATGAGAAGACTGAATTATTCAGATCCGGCCGAAATTGTAGGCAAGGAATTTGGACTAGTTTTTGAAAATGAAGCAATAACTATCCCATCGGGTAAAATAATTGGTGTGGTGGAAGACTTTCATCTTTCGACCATTAAGAGGAAGATCGATCCATTGGTTATGTTTAAGCGGAAGGATCTATGGCTGATGAATTTTGTGGTATCATTTCAACCTGGAACGCAAGCCCGGGCCCTGGATGACATTGAAACCGCCTGGACGAAGATGTTTCCCGAATATTCGTTTCAATATGATTATATAAATTCCATGTATAAGGAGGTCTATTCAACTGAGCTTTTACAGGCTAAGCTGCTCTCTATATTCACTTTTATCGCACTGTTTATTTGTTCTATGGGGCTTCTGGGGCTCTCCCTGTTAACAACTCAACGACGAATCAAAGAGATCGGTATTCGTAAAGTAAACGGAGCCGAAACGGGTGAAATCATGAGCATGCTCAATTGGGATTTTATGAAATGGATCCTGGTATCGTTTCTGTTGGCCATACCCCTGGCCTACCTGGCAATGAACAAGTGGTTAGAGAGTTTTACATACAAAACAACTCTTAGCTGGTGGATCTTTGCCCTGGCCGGAGTGGCAGCGGGGCTTATTGCACTACTTACGGTATCCATACAATCGTGGAGAGCTTCCTCCAAAAATCCAATTGAAGCTTTGAAGTATGAGTGACATCTCCTTACTCCACCAGTGCTTTTCGAACCAACTCCTTATAGGCATTTGCAAAGGGAACTCCCATAAAGGGAATGTACTGGGTGAAGGCAAGGACTACCATTTTGTTTTTAGGGTCAGCTACGAAAAGGGTGGAAGCCATGCCACCCCAGGAATATTCTAAAGTATTTCTGTCCACGCTGCCTCCCAGGCCATAACCCATTCCTTCTTGGAAAGTAACTCCGGAGGGCATCTGGTCGCTCATAATTAGTTTAACCGTGGATTCCTTCAGAATGCGTTCTCCGTTTAATTCCCCACCGTTCAGTAGCATCTGACCAAATTTTCCATAGTCGCCGATAGTGGACACCAGTCCGCCTCCGCCTGAGAAGAGGGTTACCTTTTGTCTTACACCGTTAGTCAGGCTCTCCACCGGAATAAGCGTATTTGATTCACTGTCTTTTGTGTAGATCATGGCCAACCGATCCCAATCATCTTCGGGCACATCAAAGCCTGTATCCCCCATTCCAAGCGGGTCAAACAGGCGGGTTTGCAGGAACTGATCAAAGGAGATTCCCGACAAGACTTCCACCAGGTAACCAGCCACATCGATGGATACAGAATACTCATACTTTGTGCCAGGCTGGTTCTTAAGTGGGAGGGTGGCTAAAAGTCTTATCAATTCTTCCAGGGAGGTATTGCTCCATATCCCTCCTGCAGAAGCACTGTTGTACAGGGAATCCACATGGGAGCCTGGGTCCCAGCCATAACAGAATCCGGCAGTATGTGTCAGCAGGTGCCTGATGGTAAAGGGTTTCTTTTGGTCCACTTCCTTTCCGTTCTCCCATACTCTGGTTTCTTTAAATACAGGAATGTATCCGGCCACCGGATCGTCCAGTTGAAACTTGCCTGCATCGTAAAGCATCATCAGTGCAGCTGTTGTTATAGGTTTTGACATGGAGTAGATCCGAAAGATTGTATTCTCTTCAACTGCTCGCTCCTCCTCAATGTGGGCAAGTCCAAAGGTGCGCTGGTGAACAGTCTCTCCATCCTTAAGTACCAGGACTGAGATGCCCGAAAGCCTCCCTGAGTCTGTGTAGGACTGCATTTTCATTTCAGCCAGCTTCAATGTATCTAAAGAGAGGCTGGTGACAATTTCAACAGAGTTCTTACAGGAGAATGAAAACGAAAGGATCAGGGACAGGATTACTGCCACAGTGAAATGCCTGGTTTTGTTTTTTTTCATGGGAAAGCCGGGTTTTAGTAGTGGAGACTAATTTTGCAATTTTTTCTATTGGGGAGTAATGTACTAATTTGAGTACATACCCTCTCGCAAAGCCTGGATCTTTTCATCTGAAATGTAGTCGTCGTAGTTCATGAGCTTATCGATAGTGCCATTGGGCGTAAGTTCTATGATCCTGTTACACAACGAGTGAATAAACTCATGGTCGTGTGAGGACATGAAAATATTTCCGGGATACTTTATCAAATTGTTATTGAAGGCTTGAATCGACTCAAGGTCCAGGTGGTTGGTGGGGGTATCCAGCACCAGTGCATTGGCATTTGCCAGCATGGCCCGGGCGATCATACAGCGAATTTTCTCTCCACCCGACAATACATTTACACGCTTATAGATCTCCTCTCCGGAAAAGAGCATTTTCCCTAAATAGCCCCTGATGTAGGATTCATCTGAGTTGTCGGTGAACTGGCATAACCAATCAAAAAGGGTTAGGTCACTTTTGAAAAACTCTGAATTATCCAAAGGTAAATATGCATAGGTGATGGTTTGCCCCCATTGGTACGTACCGGAATCGGCCTCTCGGAATCCATTAATTATTTCAAAAAAAGCAGTCATGGCCCTGGTGTCTTTCGACAGGAAAATTATCTTTTCGTCTTTGACTGCCTGAAATTCTACGTTCTTAAAAAGAACTTGACCATCCATACTATAAGTAAGTCCACTTACATCCAATATTCTGTCTCCAACTTTTCGCTGGGGGGTGAATATGATGCCCGGGTATTTTCTTGTGGATGGCTTGATATCGGCGATATTAAGCTTCTCGATCATTTTTTTGCGACTGGTGGTCTGTTTTGATTTGGCCACGTTGGCGCTGAATC
>JAOZUK010000548.1 GCA_029938715.1 Bacteroidales bacterium
CGTGGACCCAGGAGGCTATAGATCTTTTTGCGGCCATCAGTCCTGAATTGTGGGAAGATGTGGGTGAAAATCCAGTGGAGTTACTGGAGCGTTTGCCCTATGCGACCCTGAAGAAACTTAAGAAAGACAAAGCCTTTATCGAGAACCTGAAAAAGGTATATGATAGTTTTCAAGTTTATATGAGCGAGGAGCCTAAAAGCGGAATCCCCACAATTACCTACTTCAGCATGGAGTATGGGCTGCATAACTCCTTGAAGACATTCTCGGGAGGACTGGGTCTTCTTGCAGGTGATTACCTGAAGGAAGCCAGCGATTATAACATCCCCCTGACTGGTGTGGGACTGCTATACAAGTATGGTTACTTCAGGCAGGTTATATCGGCGGGAGGTAAACAGGTTGCACTCAGTGATGCACAGGATTTCTCCCGGTTGCCGGTAACTCCCGTGAGAGATGAGGATGGTAACTGGAAGAATGTTCAAATTGTTCTACCGGGTCGTACCTTGTTTGCGCGCTTATGGAGGGTTGCTGTCGGAAGAATCACACTCTATCTCCTGGATACGGATTATGAAGCCAACCAGGAGGGAGACAGGGGCATCACCCATAATTTGTATGGAGGTGACAACGAGCACAGGTTGAAGCAAGAGATCCTTTTAGGCATTGGAGGAATCAGGGCCCTTCGTTCCATAGGCCTTGATACGGATTTGTACCATTGCAATGAGGGCCATGCTGCTTTTACCAGCCTCGAGCGATTGAGAGAGTACATTCAGGATGCTAATATGACTTTCCCCGAAGCCATGGAGGTGGTTCGGGGGTCAAGTCTGTTTACCACACATACTCCGGTACCGGCTGGCCATGATTCCTTTGAAGAGGATCTGATCAGGACCTATATAGCTCACTATCCCGAGCGTTTGCAAATTACCTGGAACCAGTTTATGAATCTGGGGAGATTTCATCCCAATCAGATTCATGAGAAGTTTTCCATGAGTATTCTGGCAGTTAAGCTTTCGCAGGAGGTAAATGGAGTGAGTAAGCTTCATGGTGAGGTTTCACGTGAAATGTTTACGGGTCTTTGGCCCGGGTACCTGACCGAAGAACTTCATATAGGATATGTGACCAATGGAGTGCATCTGCCCACCTGGCTGGGACCCGAGTGGAAAAAGCTATATGAAAGGACATTTGGAGCCGACTGTTTTATCAGGCAGGAAGACCGGGAAATGTGGGACCAGATAAAACTGGTTCCAGATCTGGATATATGGTCCCTGAAGTCTGATGAACGTGAAGAACTTATTAACCACATAAAAGAGCGATTGGCTGAAGCATCCAATCACATCATGGATAATCCTGGACGAATGCTGGAGATTGCCACGTTGCTAAATAAGGATGCCCTGACCATTGGTTTTGCACGGAGATTTGCAACCTATAAGAGGGCGCATTTGCTATTCAGGGATCTGGACCGGCTGGCCCGAATTGTGAATAATCCGAAAAAACCTGTGCAATTTGTATTTGCAGGGAAAGCACATCCCCGGGATTTTCCCGGTCAGGACTTGATTAAGATGATCGTAGAGATCTCAAAGCGTCCCGAATTTATCGGGAAGATTGTGTTCCTGCAGAATTATGACATTCGTCTGGCCAAACGCCTGGTTCGGGGCGTGGATATCTGGTTAAATACACCCACAAGGCCTCTTGAAGCCTCCGGAACCAGTGGTGAAAAGGCAGTGATGAACGGAACTATGCATTTCAGTGTACTGGATGGCTGGTGGGCAGAAGGATACCGAAAGGATGCCGGTTGGGCACTTCCCATTGATCGATCATTTGAAAACCAGGAGTTGCAGGACGAATTGGATGCAGAGCGTATCTACACACTTCTTGAGAACGAAATTACGGAGACTTTCTACAAGCGGAACAGCGAGGATATTCCTGAAGATTGGGTTGGGATGATCCGGAATAACATTGCCCATGTGGCTCCTGAATTTACAATGAACAGGATGCTCAGGGATTACATCGACAGGTTCTACCTGAAGCTCTATAAACGGACCCTGGCACTTAGGGAGG
>JAOZUK010000549.1 GCA_029938715.1 Bacteroidales bacterium
GAACCGGAAGAGACCTTTACCTCTCTTGGCCAGTTGTTCAGTTCTTCTGAGTATAGCTGAGGGGTAATCAGCAGAGACAACAAGAAAGCAAAAAAACTCAAACGAAAAATTTTGAAATTCATCATAACAGCACCTTTTTAATAGTTACTTTTTCTTGATGGCGTCGTAAAAAGTCCTCAAATTCGTCATTCCCGCGTAGGCGGGAATCCAGAACGTATTGAAATGAATGGATGCCAATATTAGGAAAAACTGTTTAGCAAGACTGGTGACCTTAAAATAGCCCCGGCTTCAGGCCAAGCAGAAGAAATACCATGCTGCCGACTATAACACCATAAAGGATAAAAGGAATAACGGTTTTCTTTAAAATAAGACCCTCCTTACCCACCAGGCCAACCACAGCACAGGCTGCCACCACATTGTTAATGCAGACCATATTACCAAATCCACCACCAACGGCCTGTGCTGCCAGCATGATCTGTCGGGACAGGTCGGAACTTGTGGCCACACCCCATTGAAATTCACCAAACAGGAGGTCGGAAATAGTATTTGAACCTGTGATAAAAGAACCTAATCCACCAATAAATGCAGCAAACATTGGCCAGGTATTGCCTGCTGTACTTGAGACAAAATCAGCCAAAGCCATAGGCATGGAAGGCTGACCTGCCGGGTTATGCTCTGAAAGACGAAATATGGAGACCAGGGCAGTGGCTGAGATCAAGGCAATAGCAGGGTTTTTTAAATTACCCAAGGCCTGCCTCCAGGCAATGGCTGCCTTTTTGGCATCCATTTTATGAAGAAAGATAGTTAATAATGCCACCAGCATAAAAGGGATGGTTCCCGGCAGGTAGAGAGGTTGAAGACCATTATTTACATTTTCATAGCCGAGAATATTGGGAAATTTAATAACAATGCTGGTGAGGATGGGTTTCAGACCGAGCTCGGGAATACGGGTAGCCACCAGGATAAGTCCAATAAAAATATACGGCAGCCAAGCCATAAACTGGCTCATGTGGGACTTGAAGTCTGTGGAACCACCTTTTATTGTACCGGTCCACTCTGGTTCCCATTTAGCAGAATCTCCAAATGTCCAGATATCACGAGGAAGACAAAAACCTTTTTGGGCCCCGATTACCACAACCCCAAGGCCCACAAGTCCACCAATCAAAGCCGGAAATTCAGGACCCACAAACCAGGCAAAAATAAAAGAAGGGATAAAATAGCTTGTTGAGGCAAAGAGAGAAAACTTCCAGGCTCCAAATCCATCTTTCCAGCTTCGTTTCTCTCCAAAAAAACGGGTAATAAAGCCAAGCATGAACAGAGGCAAAATAAAAACCATAAGCGAGTGGAGAATCACAGACCATTGACCAATTACCAGTAAAAACTCCTGCATGGAAGCAAAATCAACTCCAGCTGCCTGACTGTTTATGGCCTCCTGCACCAGCGGCTTCAGCGATGAAAACCCCAGGATAATGGGAGTACCGACAGCACCAAAAGACACAGGAAAAGAGTTTAAGACCAGACAAAATATTGCCGCAGCCAGGGGCGGAAATCCTAAAGATAGGAGCAAGGGTGCTGCCAGGGCTGCAGGAGTGCCAAATCCTGCAGCACCTTCAATAAAGGCGGCAAACATACAGCCGATAATAATGGCCTGGACCCTGGAATCCGGTGAAATTTTCTGCATCCCGTACTGGATTGTTTCCATCCCGCCGGAATGCTGGAGGGTGGCCAGAATGACCAGAGCACCAAAAATAATCACCAGTACCGCGACTCCAGTGATGGCACCATGAATAGATATGGCGGCAATATAGCCAATGTCAAGATCCCAGCCAATAAAGGCACAGGTAGCAGCCACCAACCAGGCTATGGGCATGGCCCTGGTGGACGGGAGACGAAATCCAACCATGAGTACAAGAGCTGTCAGGATTGGGAGTAATGCAAGAATTGCAAGCATGGTTGTTTTCTCCTGTAGTTTTCCCCCTGACTGATCAGTCAGGCTACTTCCGAAAGTCTGTCATAAAAAACAAGAAAACTGAAGCCACTGAGGGAAAAG
>JAOZUK010000550.1 GCA_029938715.1 Bacteroidales bacterium
GGTAGATATCGAAGGTAAATACAGTATTGAATGCCGAGACATTTCCGGCCATACCTGACATAAAGGAAGCCATCAGGGCCGTGATTCCCAGTCCCAGCACCCCCATGGGCATGTATCTCATCAGCAGCACGGGGATCACCTTGTCAAAATCCTGCACATTGGTTCCGGCTTTTAAGGGAATATCCAGCTCTCCCATGTTGGAGAGTGCCAGTGCAATCATTCCGGGGATCACCACCAGTGCGGGCAGAAACATTTTTGGGAGGGCCCCAATTAGCGGTGTTTTCCGGGCGGCCGACATGGAGCCGGCTGCCATGGCCCGTTGCACCACCAGAAAATTGGTCGTCCAATACCCAAAGGAGAGGACAAAACCAAGCCCTATGATTACCGCGAACCATTCAACCCCCAGTGGATTTGCATCGGCACTACCGGTAAATTTCCATGAGTGCATCATATTTTCGGGTATGTTGGCCTTGATGCCTTCCCAGCCCCCGATCTCTTTCAAGCCGATAAAGACCAGCGGTGCAAAACCAACGACAATTAAAAAGAACTGCAGCACTTCGTTGTAGATCGCCGAGGTGAGTCCCCCGAGCACCATATAAACCAGTACGATTACCGCCGATACCATGAGGTAGAAGTCAAACTCACCGATATGGAGCCCCATGATGTTCCAGTCGATCTGCAGCGGCATAATCACCGTGGCCAGCAGTGCAAGCGCATACATGGAGATACCCGATGAGAAGACGGTCATGATGGCAAAGGCAAAGGCGTTGAATCCCCTGGTTTTTTCATCAAACCTCAGCTTCAGATATTCGGGAACCGAACGTGCCTTGGAACCATAGTAAAAGGGCATCATAAATATGGCCAGAAAGATCATGGCCGGTATGGCTCCTATAAAGTAGAAGTGGACCGTCATCATCCCGTACTTGGCTCCAGAGGCGGCCATCCCGATCATCTCTATGGCGCCCAGGTTGGCAGATATAAAAGCCAGTCCTGTCACCCAGGCTGGCAGAGACCTGCCAGCTTCCAGAAAGGCCGAGGAGTCTTTCATGTATTTTTTAAGAGCCCAGCCTATTCCCAGAACAAAAATGAAATAGATCAGGATAATGGTCCAGTCGATTGTACCCAGCGAAAATGTAGTTTGCATTTGAGTCAGATTAGTTAGGTCTTAGCTAAGAAGCACTAAAAATAAAAACAAAGATCTAAGGATTCATTCTAAATTATTCTGTTTCCTTGAATTATACTTATGTAAGTGTTATACTTACACTTAAGGTTAACCAGGCACAATTACTACTTAACCAGGCACTAACTAACATGGCTATACTCGACTGGATCATTCTGGGACTCTTCTGTGTTGCGCTGGTAGGGATCATTCTTTGGACACTAAGAAAAAAGGACAAAGACACATCTGATTACTTCCTGGCGGGCAGAGATGCCACCTGGATCGCCATCGGGGCATCCATTTTCGCCTCCAATATCGGATCGGAACACCTGGTGGGACTGGCTGGTGCAGGAGCAGAAAGCGGGATGGCCATGGCGCACTGGGAGATGCATGGCTGGCTGATCCTGATGTTGGGCTGGCTCTTTGTTCCTTTCTATGCCAGAAGCGGAGTCTTTACCATGCCCGAGTTCCTGGAGAAGCGATACAATGCTAAATCGCGCTCCTTTCTCTCCATTATCTCTATCGTTAGTTATATTCTGACCAAGGTGGCTGTGACCGTCTATGCGGGAGGGGTGGTTTTTAAGGATGTATTCAATATAGAGTATGTGACCCTCTTTAACCAGCAGATCGATTTCTTCTGGATCAGCGCCATCGGATTGGTGGTACTGACCGGAATCTATACGGTATTTGGCGGGATGAAAGCAGTGCTCTATACTTCGGTATTACAGACACCCATTCTGCTGGCAGGCTCCATTGCCATCCTGGTGATTGGACTAAACCAGCTGGGAGGATGGGGTAACCTGATGGAGATTGTCAGGGCCACCGATGTGACCTACATGAACGATGCAGGTGAGATGGTCCGCTCCAGCAGCATGGCCAACCTGATGC
>JAOZUK010000551.1 GCA_029938715.1 Bacteroidales bacterium
TTTTTATTGTAATAACAGGGAACTTGTCCCACTGAACGGGGAAAAGTGATGGGAAGCTTTCCTCCAGGATTCACTTCACCAAACAGCACATCGGCCACAGCAGTCCCGGTCTCCTGTCCCAGGTACCAGCCTTCCAGAATTGCAGGTACATTCTCAGCAATATAATTGATAGTTAAGGGTCTTCCGTTCAATAGCAGAACCACCACAGGTTTTCCGGTTTTGAGAATCTCCTTCACAAGCTCGTTTTGCATTCCCAGCAAATCCAGGTTATCCCTGTCTCCTAAATGCTCATCCCAGGCTTCGCGGCTGGTGGCTTCATTTCCACCCAGCACCAACAAGACAACATCACTCTTTTTGGCCACTTCCACTGCTTCCTTTATCAAGAGAATATCAGATTCCGGATCGCTGAGTTCCGGCTTTTTATTATCAATCCAGCTGGGTACGCCAACAGTAATCCCACACCCTTCAGCATAGTGAACATTGAACCTGTCATCTGCATAGCTTTCTATTCCCTCCAATACGCTTATTCCAACCCGGGGCTCGGCAGTATACACACCCAGATGAATGCCGGCCGCATTGGGACCGATAACTGCCAGGTCTGAAATAGCATCTGAATCAAGAGGTAATAAGCTTCCTTTATTCCTTAAAAGAATGACCGACTTATGAGCAGTTTCAAGCGCCAGTTCCTGATGCTCTTTTGAGTTCAATGTTTTGGCCTGCAGGGATGTATCCACAAAAGGATTTTCGAAAAGCCCCATCATAAACTTTAATCTTAATGTCGGAGACACCGCCCTGTCAATCTGCTCTTCTGTAATTAGTTTACGTCTATATAGCTCCATTACTGTTCTGAAATTATCACTATACCTCAGTCCAATACTTTGAATTCCTGCATCAATGGCCATTTTTGCAGCTTGCAGTGAATCTTCAGCCACCATATGCTTTAAGTACAGATGATCAATCGCTCCATAGTCCGGACCGATATAACCTTTATAGCCCCATTCATCCTGAAGTATGGATGTCACATACTGATAATTTGCTGTCATGGGTACTCCGTCAATTTCATGATATGTGACCATAATACCCATGGCATTGCCCTGCTTAATAACCACCTCGAAGGGATAAAGATGATTCTCACGAAGGATGCGCTCAGAAAAATTTGCCGGACCCGTATTTGAACCGCCTTCCGGCTGTCCGTGAGCAACAAAATGTTTGAGATTCGATATTACATGGTTTTCATCAAGAAATGATTCGCCCCTGCCCTGCAATCCATTTGTGAAGGCAAGTCCAATGCACGATAAAAGATAAGGGTCCTCGCCAAAGGTCTCCTCTACCCTGCCCCAGCGAGGATCCCGAGCTAAATCGAGTACAGGTCCCAAAGCGCGATGCGTTCCCGTTGCACGCATTTCAAGGGCAATGGATGTGGAAACTCTTTCAACCAGATCTACATCCCAGGTGGAAGCCAGCGCTATGGGTTGCGGAAAAACCGTCGTGCCCTTCACCATGAAACCATGAAGTCCTTCTGCACCAACAAGTGCTGGTATGCCCAGTCGGGAATGCTCTATATTAAACTTCTGAATAGTATTGTTAAAAATAGCAAAGTCCTCATTAGTGTAGCCACTCATAAAGCCCTTGCAAAAGCCATAGGTGTTGGCCTCAATATTTTTTTCAGGATCGAAGTAACCCTGTTCATCCAAGATGACTCCATTGCTTGTCATCTCAGCAATTTTTTCCTCAATGGTCATTTCGGATAAAAGCAGGGCAACCCTTTTAGCAACAGGCTGAGAAGGGCCTTTATAATCAGGCTGCTGTGCCAATAAAAGGCTATTACAGCACAATAAAATAGACATCGCTACTGTTAGAATCGTTGTAAACTTCATGACTTACTTTCCATTAAGGTTTATAAAACAGTTGTTGATGAAATCGAATTAACTACTGCCATAACAACCCAGATCACTCCAACCCGGATCGTCAATCATGAAAAATACAACGTTTGGCTTCTGCTTTTCCTGCGCATGGGCCAGAAAAAACAAGAATATCAGATGA
>JAOZUK010000201.1 GCA_029938715.1 Bacteroidales bacterium
AAGAGTTTAGTCCCCTTACCGAAGAGGAATTCCTGGATTTATCCATGAGGGGACTGTCCATCCTGAAGCAGAATCCGGACTGGCGCGAGGTGTATGGAACCCCTGTTGCGTAAGTTACTTATCTCAATAAAACCCTGAATCCCGGTGTCAAATAGTGAAAACTGATGCCCATTTTGTGCATTGATCCTGATCCTTATCCCAAGTAATTTTAGACAAGTTCAACATTACAACTAGAGATCAGGGAGTATGAAAATAAACCAGCTCTTCTCATTGGCAATTCTTATCACCATCCTCGGATGCAATCCGAGGGAGAATCAGCCAGTTACAAATCAAGCCACCGTTACCATCAATACCGAAGCCAAGGCCAAACTCTACGATCCGATGATTTTCGGAGGTTTTATTGAGCATTTCGGAAGACAGATATACGGAGGGTTCTTTGAGCCCGGATCGCCCCTGGCTGATGATCAGGGATTTCGCCTGGATGTCATTGAGGCATTGAAGGAGTTGAAGGTGCCTGTGATTCGATGGCCCGGTGGATGTTTTGTGGATGCTTATCACTGGCAGAAAGGGGTTGGAGAGAATCGTGAGTCTTATGGAGAGTTTCGTTGGGGGGTTATTGAACCTAATATTTTCGGAACGGATGAGTTCGTTGAACTTTGCAGGAGGATAGGTGCCGAGCCTTATATTTGCCACAACGGGTTATCTGACGTTCAGGAGAATCTTGACTGGGTGGCCTACTGCAATGCGACTGAAGGCAGATTTTCTGAAATGCGCAAGGCAAACGGAAATCCCGAACCGTATAATGTGAGATTCTGGAGTGTTGGAAATGAGCGGTACGATACGGCGTATGTCGATAGAGTGCGTAATACCGCCAAAGCCATGAAAGAGCTTTATCCGGATATTCAGATAACCTGTTCGGGTTCTCAGGGTTCTGAGGGAAAAGAGATGCCAGGAGTTCAATCCTATCTGATGGAGACTGCAGGCGAATATCTGGACTATGTCTCAGTTCATAACTACTGGCTTGCAAGAGGAAACGAACTACCCAGATATGACTATATAACAGCTATTTCCAGGTCAGAGATGCCGGAGGATTATATGAAGATTGTTGTGAAATCTCTTAGTGACCAAAGTATGGGCAGGCTCAAAATCGCCTTTGACGAATGGAACTTGCGTGCCTGGCAGCACCCCGGATTTCCGCGCGACCGGGTGGATAACTATGAAGATCCTGAAATACTGAACTTTGTGGAACAAAGAATTCAGGGAAATGACCTTGCCAGCCAGTACACCATGGCCGATGCACTCTTTGCCGCCTCTTTTTTCAATGCCTGCCTTCGTCATTCAGAGCATGTAAGCATGGCCAATATTGCGCCCCTGGTGAACACGCGGGGGCCTCTTTTTGTGCATCCCCAGGGTATTGTCAAACGGACCCATTTTCACACCATAGCCATGTATGCCAATGAACTGGAGGCTCAGGTGGGTGAAGTGCAGGTTATGACGGGTAAACTCACCAGCGGAAGTGATTCGGTTGCCATTGTTGACGCTATCGCTACAGTTGATAAGACGGGAAAGAACTGGGCCATAGCGCTGGTAAACCGCCACCCATCAGAAAGCATGACATGCAAACTCAGGATGGGGGATAAGTTGCTCAGTGGCACCTACACTGCAAGCATGCTTACAGGAGATTCTCCCGATTCCTTTAACGATATAGAGCACCCAGAGCGGGTAGCTCCCAGGAAAATAGAGCTGACTTTTAAAAAGGGCATTGCAAATTTGCAGCCCCACTCCCTGACGATAGTCCATTTGACACAATAATTGTTATAGATATGAAGAATGTCATTATTCTGGTCCTTTTGTTTATGGGGAATCAGTGGCTCCGCTCACAGGACAAGCCCAACATCGTTTTTATACTTGCCGACGATATGGGATATTCAGATATGAGCTGGCAGGGCTCACCTATTCAGACACCTAACCTGGATAAACTGGCGGGGGATGGATTGTTCCTGAGCCGGAACTATGTGCAGCCCCAATGTACCCCCACCCGGATTGCCTTTCTAACAGGTAACTATCCCTACAGGTACGGATTGCATGAACATGTGCTGCTTACAAGTTCCATGCATGGGATTCCTGCCGGGGAGAAGACCATTGCAGAAAAGATGAAGGAGGGTGGTTACCGGACCGCTGTTATTGGTAAGTGGCATGCAGGATGTCACCTGGATTCCCATTTGCCACATAGTCAAGGATTTGATCACTCTTTCTATTGCATGCACGGGAATATCTCTTACTGGAATTATACCGTTGGACCGAACAGTACTGTGGTGAGAAACGGAGAGAAATTTTATGCAGCTTCCTTGGAGGATGGAGAGACATCAGGCAACATCTACTCTACAGAGATGTGGGAGAACGATGCGGTGGATCTGATCCTGAATCACAATAAGAAGCAACCTTTGTTCCTCTATCTTCCCTTCAATGCACCTCATTACCCTTTGCATGCTCCTGAATCAGTGATTGACAAATACAGGGATGTTGATATAGATCCCTACTGGTCAGGACCCGATGCTGAATTGGGCAGAAATGCCTCCAACCGACTCCTCTACATGGCCATGGTGGATGCAATGGATGCAGCCATTGGAGGAGTGATCCAAGCCCTGGAGGAAAAAGAGATGCTGGAAAATACCCTAATTGTTTTTTGCAGTGACAATGGTGGATTGGAGGAGGCGGACAACCGGCCGCTCAGAAGCTACAAGGGAGATTCGTTTGAAGGAGGGGTCAGGGTACCGGGGATTGCCTTCTGGCAGGGAAAGATTAAACCCGGAACAAGCAGTTCTGAACTGGTTTATGTGGCAGACTGGTATGCCACCTTTGCCGAGATCGCAGGCATGAATACGGATGGAGAGGGGAAAGATGGGGTCAGTGCACTGGATGTATTGATGGGCGGAAAAGGAGAGCGTGATCATGTACCTATAATTTCTGCAGCCCGCCATGCTTACATTACCCAGGACTTTTCGCTGCTTGGAAGTGGGGAGAATTACCAGCGGATCCTGAACCAGGAGTTTTCAGGTTTCCGCCTCTATGACATTAGCAAGGACCCATCCCAGAAACAGCCCACAAAACAACATCCGGATCTGGAAGAAGAGATGAAGGCTCAACTGGAAGCGCATTTCATGAAAACCAACCGGGGGAACTTTAACTGGGACATCCGTTACGGGAAATACAGACAGAAGGCCAGCACCAGTGACCATGACCTGGACCAAGTGATTGATGATTCACCGGAAATCAATGTGACAGTCAAAGGACCTTCATCCGCGATCTCCATTTCACCGGTAAGTGATGAGCTAATTTATATCCTTGAAAGTACGTACGACGGAATCAACTGGGCGGAGCTGGCCACCTATGTATGCAGAAAGGATGCAGAAGTGTATGCATTTACAGGTGTGATTTATGAAAAGAAGGTCAGGGATTACAGGGTCAGGACCCAATATCATTACGGACTTCCGGTTCACGATCCATTTTCACTGGAGGATCCATATAAAGCAGGTCCACTGGCAGAGGTTCCTGCTGTGGAAGGATTTCTTCCGGTTTCAGATGTAAAAGGAGGGGAACAGGTCGTAATTCTGGAGAACAGCCTGGACTTCAATTCTACACCACAGCAAGGGGGTGCCCTGCAACTCTCTTTTAATGACAACAACCCAGAACCCTCATTCACACGCTATTTTGTTCAACCCATGGCCCGCGGGAAAGTGTATGCCTCCATGTTGCTGGATTTTGAAGGAAGGCAGGAGGAGAGTATGGGAGAGATCAACTGGCTGGTGCAAAATGGATGGAACGGTACCACCGAGAAGCAGGCAACACTTTTATTCCAGCAGGACGGGATCTATATTGACAAGGCCGATCCGGTGCCGCCATACACCAAGACCTGGTTATCGGAGCACCACCGGCAGGTTGTACAGGTACTGTTTGAATTTGACCTGGGGCCAATTGGACAGGATGTTTTAAAAGTTTACATCAATCCCTTAGATCATGAGAAATTACCTGAGCCGAATGCTACATTGAAGGGGGAGTTTACCTTTGACCGCCTACAGTTTAAGCTGACTGCAAGATCACCTTCAATCCTGGCAGTAGATGAAATACACATTGGAAGGGAGCTGTCCGATGTATTAAAAAAAGAGAAATGAGAACTACGCTAACTATTTTCGCCACACTTTTTATAATCACCACAGTAACTGCACAGTTAAAACACCCCATCCGTGATGAGCAGGGAAGGCATGTGATTCCACGTGGTTTTGTGGTCAATACAGAAGATAAACAGGGGAATATTTATTATACCGCCAATGACTATCACAGGATGGTCAGGATGGGTGCCAACTTTCAGGTGATCCGTCTGAGGCTGGGGGCCCTTGGAGGATATCCGGGGAATCTGCTGGAGGAATCCTACCTGCTTCACCTGGATTCACTGGTTCTGATGGGAAAGAATGCGGGATTGAAAACAGATTTTAAATTAACCGTCTACATGACCAAAGGATTTGACTGGGCTGATTTCTGGAAGAATGAGAATGGGGAACACGACCATTTGATAGGGGCCTGGAAGCAAGTTTGGGTACGTTATAAAGACGAGCCGGCAGTATTTGGATACGATCTGCTGAACGAACCCCGAAAAGGGGAGATGAAAGAGGACTATGCAGAGATGGAGGCGAAATACCTGGTTCCTCTCTACCGGAGGCTTATGGATGAAAGCCAAAAGATCAACCCGGCAAAAAAATGCCTATACCAGCCTCTTCTGGTCAATGACGAGGATCGAAAGACCCACCATCCTCCTTTCGTAGTCATGCAAACCCCGGTCGACCGGGAGAACATTATGTATGCCCCACACATATACGATCTTGATAAATCCCGTTTCATAAGCTGGATCAGACAATATGAGAGGGATGCGGCGCTATCCAATGTTCCCATTTTCTTCGGGGAGTGGGGCCCTGCCACATACGATCCTGTGGATTCGAGTCTGACCCAGCAGTATGAGTTTCAGGATCTCTATATGGAGACCGCCCATCTGTTCGACAGCCTGGGTGTAGGAACCGTTAAAGCCTGGTTTACCGGCACCCGGTTTACAGGATCGAGCGACCGCGGGCCCTTCACCTGGTCCATCTTCAAAGACAACCAGGGCGTGGGTAGCATAGAGCGGAAATACATCACAGATATCATAGCCAGACCCTATCCGCAGTGTATTGCAGGGGACATTCTGGAATTCTCATTTGATCTTCCCAACCGAAGCCTTGCGCTGGATGTCCTTACCGAAAATGCGAAAGGTGCTTCGAAGATTTTCATTCCGGCCGACAGGTACTATCCGGACGGCTTTACGGTAAGGGTAGGCGAGACCAGGGTGATTTATGATCCCACAAAAAATGTAGGTCTGGAAGTAGAGGATCCAGGGGATGGTTACAGTCCGTCGGAATTTATATGGGATTCATACAGGCAACAGCTGGTGATTCTGAAATGGCCGGTTGATAATGAAAATGTACGGGTGCTGCTACAACCTGGAATTTACCAGGAAATCCTCCAACGTTAATCATTTAAATCAAAAATTACCACAATGAAACGACTTGCATTTCTTCTTGGTTTTATTACCATCCTTGGAGCTTCCCACGCTCAGCGTGGCGTTGTCTTAATTCTTGCCGACGACATGGGAGCCCATCTTTCCTGCCTTGGCACCAAAGGGATAAAAACACCGGCGGTGGATAAACTGGCAGGCGAAGGAGTGCTGTTTACCGAGGCTTTTTCCTCCTGTGCATCCTGTTCACCTTCACGTTCTTCGATTCTTACCGGAATGTATCCCCATTCCAACGGTCACTGGCGAAATACGTTTGCACCAAATCTGAATGATCCCGATTCGGAGTTTGGCAGGAACCCGTCTAAAACCTATGATCTTGTGGGGGTTCATGAACATATCCCCACCCTCACCGAGGTGCTATCCGAGGCCGGAGTCTACACAGGTATCACCTCAAAGTTTCATTTGTCCTTTCCCTGGAAATACCAGTTTGATGGGCGGATCAACGGGGAGCATAGTCCGGCTGGCTATGCCTCCATGCTTAAGACTTTAATTAAAGAGGCAGGGGATAAACCTTTTTACATCCAGGTCAATGTGACTACGCCCCACAGGCCATTCGAATGGCATCTGAAACACCATCAGGGTGAACTGCCCAAGGCAAAAGAGATTGAGGTGCCTCCATTTTTGGCTGATACGGAATTAATGCGCAAGGACCTTCAGGAGTATTACGGATGTGTGGAAGTGACCGACCAGAGCACTGCTGCCCTTGTGCAGGTTCTGAAGGAAATGGACCTGTACGACGATGTGCTTCTGATTTTTACAGCTGATCAGGGCATGGCCTACCATCGTGCGAAAGCTTCACCCTATTATGCAGGCACCCATATTCCCATGGTCGTTCGCGGACCAGGTGTCAAAACCAACAGAGTGAACAATGAATTGGTTTCCCTGGTGGACCTGATGCCTACCATCCTGGATCATCTGGGTGTGAAGACTCCTGAGACGGTTCAGGGGCAGTCACTGAAATCTGTATTGGAAGGGGAAAGTGAAGAGTTGGAAGGGCGGGACTATATCTTTGCCGAGCACAATTCCCACGGACCCGATCCCCGGGAATGGTACCCCAGTCGTGCCGTTTACGATGGGAGGTGGTACTATATTCAGAACCTCTTTCCTGCCAAAACCTATTTGTTACCGGCAGACCTTGAGTTCGAAGAGTTTTGGGGCAATCATGCTTTTAAGGCCACCCTGGAGGCTAAAGATAGCCATCCGGAGCATTTCCGGCTCTTAATGGAGTTGCAAGAGAATCGACCGCCCCAGGAATTGTACGATATGAAAAATGATCCCGGACAATTGAATAACCTGGCCGGATATGGTGAGACAGAGGAGGTTCGAAGCAGACTGAAGTCTATACTGGAGGAGTGGATGGTGGATACGGGAGATTCTATCCTCCAGGTGATGGGTCTCCAAAAGCCATAAGCTCAAACCTAATTTGTGTAAAAGATGATGCAGCGACACTATTGGTTTTATAGCACATTATTACTTTAATAGTATATTTAGGTCTCAAAACATAACTCATTATTAAACCTATTAGTAGATGAAACGTACCACACTTCTTCCAGTACTGGCAGCCCTGTTCATGCTGTTTGTTCAATCAATCCATGCGGAGGTAATACTTCCTGCCATTGTGTCGTCAAATATGGTGCTTCAGCGTAATACCACGGTGGTATTATGGGGTTGGGCAGATGCAAATGAGAAAATTACCATAGAGGCTTCATGGTTAGA
>JAOZUK010000202.1:0-3125 GCA_029938715.1 Bacteroidales bacterium
ATAAAAAGGTTTCGTGATGGAAAAATTAATAAATAGCCTTTTGATGGGCATAAATACGCTGATAGTACAATTTGAAATCATCAGCAGTAATGAACTTCGTTATCGTATTGGTGAATTCCTGGTGTCATTTTATATTGAAAATAAGAAAACAATAAAAAAACAAGCTTCCTGGAATAAAACACTTTCTACTGTTTCAGATAGTCTGAATAAAAAATACGGTGGGGATGGTTATGGCCTTACCAATTTAAATTATATGCAACAGTTTTACCGCAAATACAGAAATTCACCAGAAATGATGGAGAAAGCGCTAAAACTTGATTGGAGTCACAATATCGCATTACTTAAAGACAAACTAAATGAAGATGAAAGAAATTATTATCTCAACATGGCTATTTCTGAGAAATGGTCGGTAAAAGAAATAGAACGTCAAATAAAAGATGAAAGTTTTGATAATTTTTTAAATGAAATACAACAAAACAACTATCAGTTTAGTATTCAGGATTTAAGAATAAAGAATTATAAGTCACTTGTAAACATTGAAATTGCAGAACCTTCGAAACTGCTTGTTTTTGCCGGTGCAAATAACAGGAATTACCCTTTTGAAGAAAATTCATTTGTAATAATGACAAGGGAAATGGAAGCATGGTTTTTGGCTGATAATAACCTGAATTTTCACTATGTTAATGAACCTGAAGAAATTCTAAATCCATCAGATATCGTCGGAGAACAGTTAGGGACTTCAAGTCATATAAAAATTGCCAATAGACTTAAAGATAGATTTTCATTAGTTAGAGCATCTGAAAATTCAAGGAGCGCAAAAAGGTTTCTTGAAAAATTAGCACAAATTACAGATGAAAACTAAGACAGGATTATATGGATTGTCAACTGGATTCATTCTTAGTTTATTTATGTAAAGTTTGGTTGTCCGGACCTAAGTCATGCAAATAATTGTATGAAAGCAAATAACTGCTTTTGATGATCTCAGATAGTCGGTTGGTCGAATTTCCGGAATATCGCTAAATAGGATTTAATTAGTCTTCCTGAATTGAAGGAGCTATTGTGGGCAATAAATTCAGCTTTATCAGGATGAATTTTCTCTAACAGCATCATGGAAGCTTCCCCAACCGTCACATCCGGATACCCTCTTTCCCTTGCAAAATGCAGGAACTTCATAATCCGGAACATATTGAACCAGCGCCAGAATCGTTTCCGGAAGGCAGGGTAGGAGGCACTATTCCCCCGAATCTCCAAAAGGGAGTCTTCAAATTGCTGTGTTTTAAGAAAATCGGTCAACACCCGGGGTAAGGAGTCCATCAGCTTATCCATTTCAGCTCCGGTGTACAGAACCTCCAGATCTGAGAACAGATGCCTGAGCATCCCAAATGGCCTGGGATCGTATGTAGTTAATGCCTCTCCGGATTTGCTTAATCGACGTACTACCGGTCCGGTCCCAAAGGGAACCCGATCCGAAGGTCTGGCCGATGGGATGACACATGTTTCATTACATTCACTGAACCAGCCCCGCTGGGCCACTTTCTGGATAAAGTAAAAATCCTCACCTCCCTGGCGCCGGTTCATTCCTCCCTCCATACAATAGACATCGGCCCTTACCGCAAAGGAGGAGCCCACCGTATGATATGCGTAAGGATAGCCGGTATACCTTACCGATTGCAGGTAATAACGAAGGTGGAGCTCATACTGTGCAATGGCATCATAGATCTCTGGTTCATGGACTTCAAAACCGGAGGGTTCCAACGGATGCTCAAAGTAGATGGAGCAGCCCTCGGGCAGTTGGCCCCCAATATCATCAGATTGGCCATACCTCTGCCTCGTATTAAAGTGCTTTAGCAGGGCTGACAGGTAGTTTGGTTCCACCACAGCATCGGCATCCATGGAGGCAATGATCCCCTGGAGAATTCCCAGAGCTCCAAATCGCCTTACCGCTTCATCCATCAGTATCTTGCGGGCAAGCCCAACACCTGCCTCCTTCTTCCCGAAGGAGTGGTCCATCAGCAGATGAAAATCTAATAAAGGGTGGGGGTGATGGGCAATCCAGTCTCTGGTGGCTTCATGGGTATGGTAGTTTTGTTCCATGATCTCCGTGGGGGCATCTGCCGGAGCATTGATCAGGATCAGCACTTCTGCACGGCCCAAACCGTCCAGGTTCCCAGCTGATACAAATAAAGAATCCAGGCATCTTTCGAGCCCGGATTCATTATATACCGGTATGGTAACAGATATTTTAAGATCGGGATGGGGGTCTGATTTAATGAGCAACTCCCGCAAACCGGCTTTTAGCAGGTATGCATCGGCAAAGCTCATTACTCCAGCTCGCTTCCCGGCTTAAATTTTTCATTCAGTCCGGCTACTACCTGCTTGGTAATATCGTAAGGCTTGGCACCGTAAACCAGGTTGCCCCCAAAGGAGTAGGAGTAGACATAGCTGTATCCGGTGGACTCGCTTAACTCGGTAATATAGCGCTCAATCATATCGATCATCTGGCGGTTCTTTACAAGTCCCTCTTCCTGAAGGTCGGCTGAATACTGATTCTGAAGGGTCATCAGAGTTTGCTCCTCGGCAGCCAGGCCCTGCTGCAGCTGTTCGGCTTCGCTCCTGGTTACAAGCTGACGTTCGATCTTATACTGAGCATCCTGAACACGCTGATAAAAAGATTCGGTTTTACCTGCGAAATCTGCTTCCATCTCAGACTGCTTCTGACCCAGCTCCTGCTGGAACTGAAAATAGAGATCCCACTGTGACATTACAGAATCCATATTGAAATAAGCAATGCTAATATCGGATGGGTCGGCCATCTGTACAGCTGCATGTTCACCCTTATTCTCCTTCTTCTCACTACCTGAAAAGTGTAGCACAAAAAGTGCAATAACAGCGGCGGCAAGGACTACATTCGTTACAATGTTTGCGATTTTCATTTTAAGTGCTGATTATTTGTTTATTATCGGGCAACAAATATAGTAGAAAAGTTTAGAATTCATTTGATTTTTTTTGGATTGGGCGCTGATATATACTTCTTCAACACATATATAACCAGATCAGCGTAGGCGACTCATCCCCCTCCCGTTCGCAAGGGGTTTCGAGGTTTTCCGGGAGGGGGGTCGTTTACG
>JAOZUK010000202.1:3225-7313 GCA_029938715.1 Bacteroidales bacterium
GGATAATCGCTTGTTACAAGGGGTGATCCCGCCTGTAGTTTTGTGCGACCCGTTCAATCACTTGCGGCACAGGTGTGAATTCTATCCCCAGTGTTTCCTGAATCTTCTTGCTGGAGTAATAAGACATACTAAAAGCCGAATGAAGATGCTCTGAGGTGATGCGTCGCTTTCCGGTAAAGAGTCCCATAAAAGCGTCCAGCCTGCAGATCGATCGTAAGGCCGAAGGAGAGACCTGTTTTAGTTTCCGGGGTACTTCCAGGGCGGCTCCTATGGTTTCAAATACTTCCTGGTAGGAGTGATCCCCGGCACTCAGTATAAACCGTTCGCCCAAAATATCCGAGGCCATTAGTTGGGTCATGGCTGCAACCACATCATTAACACCCACATACCCGGTTACCCCGGGAGTGGCATATTTTAGTCCGCCGGCTACCCGGCTGAACATGGAGGAGCTCCCCCGGTCCCAGAATCCCGATCCAAATATAATGGTCGGATTTACAATGACAGCATTTAATCCCTCTTCCATTCCCCTCCAGATCTCCATCTCCGACTTAAACTTTGACTCAGCATATCCGGAGCTATACTTGGAACGGGCCCAAATCCGCGATTCATCAGCAGGCTGTCCATCCGGGGCCCTTCCAATGGCCGAGGAGGAGGAGACATGAACCAGTTTTTTAACTCCAGCTTCCAGACAGGCATTCACTACATTTGTGGTGCTCTGCACATTAAAATCGATCATGGATTTGCGGTCACGCGGCTGAAAAGAGACCATGGCCGCACAGTGATAGACCTCCTCAATATCGATCATCACACGCTCCATATCCTGCTGGTAAAGCAGGTCCACATCCACCCAGTCGATAAGCTTAAACAGATGGTCGGCTTCATTGGAATAGTAAGAGAATACACTCTTCACCTCCTCCAGGTTAGATGAGGGCCTTTTGATGGCCACAACCTCTTCATGCTCCCGAACCAGTTCCAGCAACAGGTGTGATCCAAGAAGTCCGGTTCCTCCGGTAACTAAAATCATTTGATAAAAGGTTTTTTACGGTATGTCACCAATAATTATCTGCCAGACTACGGCGCATAAATTAATTTCTTTTCATTGTCAACCATTGGCTTGATATGCCTTTGTCTCGCAAAAGCCGTGTCAATACCAAATGAAATATGCACATTGATATGGGCTGAAGCATTAGTCGGTTTCAACAATTAACTCATCTGGATTTCTTCTGCTATCCCATAGGTGTAGAATTCGTATTTCAGCATCATGTACGGAATAGAAGATAAGATAGTGATCCTTAACTAAATACCGTATATGTGTATTGTTCAACTTTCTTCCCATTTCAGGAAGAACCCGCAAATTGCGAATAAGCTTCCTTATTTCTATGTCAAGTTTCTTGGAGTAAGTTTTAGTACCTATTCTCTTGTGCCAATAATCGAGAATTTGAAGTCTGTCAATTGTAGCATTCTTTGACCAAACTATCCTTTTAGCCATTTATCAATGATTTGGTCAGCTTCCTCATTTGTTAGAAAATCTCCCTGACTTATTTGTTTCTCAGACTCATGTATCCTTTTTAACTGCCAATTCGACAGTTCAGGTTCTTCGAATGCTGAATATTTGTGGTCAATTAATTCCTTAATCGTATTGAGAAACTCATCATCATCAATATTTTCTATCCCTTCATGCAAATGTTTTTTTAGCTCATCAGTGCTCATCTCTTTCCTTTTTATCAAAGATACAAAATTGAGAGTATACAGCACTCTGCTTTTAGAGAAGCTTTTGCCCATAACTTGAATACATATTCCATATCAAAAGGGAACGAGCAGATCAAACAGGAATAATCATGACGAGCGTGCCTTCTTAAAAATGATGTTCTTCCAGGCTTTCCAGAAATAGGACCACTGGGTTCGAAGGGGTCTCTTTTCATAAGAATCAAGGTACTTCATTTCCGATGCCTGAATCTCATCCAGAGTTTCAGGCATATCGGCATAGTAGGGAGGAATCAATCCCGGCTTCCATTTGATCCGCTTCTGCTGGAGGTCCTTGGAGTAGAGCTCGTAATAGTGTCTGCTAAGCGGACGGACCCCTACCACCTTAACCTCGCCCCTAAACAGGTTCAGAAGCATGGGGAGTTCATCGATCCATAACTTTCGCAGGATTGATCGTGATTTTGACACCCTGAAATCGTCCTTGAACTTACCCCCGTTCTCCAGGTCATTATTTTTATGGACATAATCCTGCAGGTATTCTGCAAAAGGATACATGGTACGAAGTTTATAGACCTTGATCATTTCACCCCCTTTTCCCACACGTCGCAGTGTGATAAAAGGCCCATAGGTTGGGGTCGGATCAAAAGCTGGCTCCTTTATGCGTATGGCAACAAAGAAATAGAAGCCATTTACATAACTCTCCTCAGTTACCTCAAATCCACAGGAATAGAGCCGGCCCAGGATTTCAGCCCGTGTGAAAACCCTGTTGATACCACGGGTTAGAATAAAATAGATGCCCCTGGTGAGATAGAATTTAGGGAATAATCTTTTAATGATATAGTCCCCGGTGAAGACAATCCAATTAATCACAGGTGGGAATTTTCTGAGGATTCGCTTTCGACGCATCTCAGCTGTTTCAGCACAACTTATAAATTTTCCATAATCCGGAAGCTTGTGATTCACCGATTCGAAAAACTTGTTCACATACCTCACATCATTTACACGGCGAAGGTTAACAATGGTGGTATAGAGTCCATCTGGTTGCCTCAGGATATTAAACCTGGTCATGGTGGCTGTGATAAGGGTTTTCCCATCACCCAGGGTCACATGCGAGTCCACATATGCAGCAGCTTTCTCTCCATACTCATCCGCAATGGCCGCACGGAGGGTTTCCGGATCCACATGTACTTCGCTATGATTAACAGCTTCCTTCATTTTACGCCTGTCGGTGGTGGTGGGGGGTGCTTCAATAAAGGCTTTGGCCACATCATATTCAGGAGAGATGAGCATGTAGGTGTAGAGGCTGAAAAACCCCATCTCTAAGAGTGTGGCTACACTGAAAGTGCCCAGTACCATCATACGTGAATAGAAGGTGGTATTAAAAGCATATATGATCAGGGCCACAAAAGCCAGTGCCACAAAGTTGGGATAGATGATTTTCCGCACTAAAAAAGTGAGATTCTCCTTCTTGGATATTTGGTACTTTTTAAAGTAGAATGAACTCACCATCCAGAGAAACAGGGTAACTCCAAACCCAATCAGGTACCTGGGAGAGAGGTAAGAGACCATCACCGGCTTCAGACCTGCCATAAAGATATAGGCACCTGACAGAATAATCAGGTCGATGATAATCAAACCGGGTTTGGGTCTATTCATTTTTAGGCTTCCTTCCGTGAAATTACTAAGAATTCATCAATAACTACTCTAAATCTTGTTAACTATTGAATAAGAAGATGAGGAATGAATTCATGAAATAAACCGGAGGTGGTAATCGGGATCTGACTTCATAATCGATGCACTTTGGGGAAGGTTTTCAATGAACCATAACAAGAAGCCGGTTACATCAATTTTTTCACTAAGCAATTTAAGGCGAATGTCCTCATATTTACTCCCTGAGTACTCTGTCATTAACTCTTCCATCTTCAGGAATGATTCATTCAACTGATCGGGAATAAAATAAAAAAGAAGTCCATATGATTCTAACTCTGAGATATATGCGAACTTCTCATTACCGATAAATACTGAAGGGATCCCCAGCATAGCAGACTCTGCGGCCATGGTTGCACTATTGCCCCAGAATACACTGCATTCATTTAGCTCCTCATGAATTCTTATGGTATTGGCTAAGCGAACCTCCTTATGTATGTTCCATCTAATTTCCACTTCCGATGAGAGAAAGGTTAGAGTTTTCAGGCTTATCTTATTAATCTGTTCTATTACCTGCTCGAAATCAACTCTTGATTCGGCAGAATGATGAATAGAATCGGTTCTGGTAAAACGAAAGAAAACTCCATCGCCTGAATGTTCTTTCTGAAAGTAGCCGGGATGCAAATAAGCCAGTTCTTTAAATGCCTGGATATGAAAATGGTTAGGATGAAATTTAT
>JAOZUK010000552.1 GCA_029938715.1 Bacteroidales bacterium
AGTGTGAAATAATTTTTTTTTACCCTGCCGCAGATATCTCAAAAGCGGCAGGGTTCTTAATCAAGCTTGTTATAGACCTATACCAAAAACACATCCGGTAAAATAATACTGCCATGGGCATCCTTTAATGCCAGAAGTTCCTTTTTTTGTCCAGCCAGGATATCAAACAGGGTCCGGGGGATTTTATCTTCTTTGCCATAGGCTTCCTGCTGCAGTTCAACCCTTTTGATAATATTATCCATATACAGGGAAAATTGTTTTGTATACAGTTCTTTTGTATAGTCTTTATCAATAATCTGTTTAAACAATAATTTTAAGTCATCGTATTTGGGAAGGTTTCCTATGGGGGTTGATAGATATTCAATTTCATTATGGGCATATCGTTCAAGCCAGGAAAGCCATACTTTTACATCTCTTTTCTCGCCGATAAGTTTTGGTGAGTTCCCGCCACGGGCCTCATCCGTCAGAAAGTAATTAAGGCCTGCCATCACAGGTTTGTATTCTTTTTTTATTTTGTCACTTCCAAAGAAGCTGAACTGGGCGTCCATATAATCTCCAAGAGCACCCGGGATGAAGGGTGCATTGGCCCAGGGGGCTCTTTTAATACCAGTTGCCCCGACTTCTGTGGCTGTGGCGGCAGAAACAATGCAGGCTCCGATGACAACCCCGGCATCTGAAGTCTTAGCCACCCAGACCGGCGGCATGGTATCAGCATCTCTTCCCGAATAGGTAAAGACTCTTGTCAGGGCACCGTCAGGGCTCTCGGCTTCTTTGGAATAATTATCAAGGGATTCACATTTTAAGGTGCACCGGGAATTGGGATGGGACAAAGGAATAAGTTTGCCGGCCTCATCGGTTTTGCCTTCATACCAGTCACCCTGGAAATTAAATCCTTTTTTGGGATGATCTTCATTGTTTCCTAACCAGTGGGGAACCTTGTTCTCATCAATGAGGACATTGGACCAGATCACTTCTTTCCCTGGTTGTCTTAACACTTTCATCAGCATGGGATCACCCTCAAGATTGACATCTTCAACAATACCGAAAATTCCGGATTCAGGGTTAATGGATCGGATACTGCCGTCATCAGCGATCCACATCTGGGCAAGATCATCCCCGATAAATACATTTCCTGCCATGGCAGTGGTTGTTTTTCCGCACCCGCTGGGTGCAGCCCCTGCAAACCAGGTCATGCGATCATTGGGTCCGCGGATCCCTGTGATAAACATATGCTCGGATAATTCTTTACCAAAATTCTCATACACAGCCTTATCCACGGCAAATCGATGATTCCCTTTTTTAAGCAGCAGGGTGTTGCCGGCATAGGTACATTTCCAGCTATAGGTTGTCTGAAATTTTCGATCCATGAAAACTCTTGCATCGGGCAGGTCTTCGGTCCTGTTCAACCCTTCGCTGTGAACGTTTGTAAAGAAATGTCCAAGGGTTGCAACTTCCTTGTCAAAATCAGCATAGGCATTTCGATAGAGCAGTTCCGCACTATGGGAGACGTAGGTGGAACTTGTAATTTCCAAGGCTGGATTTGATACGGGAGACCCCACAGGTCCCCTCATGTAAAATCCAATGATCATGGTCATATCTTTCATGATATCCGTCATATTGGATCTGACTTGTTCAAGAGCAGTGGGTCTGTCCATCCGGTTGGCAAGTGAACTGACATGATCTTCCGGATTTGCAATATAATAGGTTCTGTCAACGATTCTGCCCTGTTCGCCGGCCAGGTCATAATGAATGGTATGCCCTTCCATGGCAAGAGAGCTTTCTTCTTTTTTTTCAAGGGAAAGATTATTGATAAACTGCCTGTCTTCAGGTGTTCCGGTATTGACAAAAATCAAAGAAGGGTTGCAAAGAACAATTGAATTGGCAATCCTCTTTAAGACCTCGGGTTGTTTTATCTTTAATATCCGGGCCAATTGCTCATCATCCATATATTGTTTGAATATGGCTTTGGCACTTTCTTCGGAAGTCACCTGCCCAAGTTCATTAATAATGTCTATATCACTACCGGTTTTATGCATTTTGAT
>JAOZUK010000553.1 GCA_029938715.1 Bacteroidales bacterium
TATCAGGCGGGTTGGAGAAATCCATATACTCCCATGCTCCGGGTTTTGAATGGTCCTCATAAACAAGTGTTATTCCGAATTTTTCAGCAACTGGAGCAATATTTTTGAAATTATCGACCACCAGTTCTATGCCCTCATGTACCTCCATTTTGGGATGAGCCTGTCCCGCCGTGATTCTCAGGTATTTTGCTCCAATGTTGGATGCTAAAGCGATATCATGGCGCAGATACTCAAATTCCCGTTCCCGTTGGATTGGATCGGGATGAGTAAAATCGGGATAGGTAGTGACCATAATCACAGGAATACCAACATCTTTGATATCCTTTTTTATCTGATTGACATAACCCGGAGAGTGATTTTTCAGCTGGATAAGTCCCAGGTCAAATCCATCCAGTTCGAGATTTTTACATAGTTCAGCATACTCCTTTATGGTCATCTCTCCATTGATGACTGCAGGAAACAGTGATACAGACAGGCAGCTAAGTTTCATAACATTTATTTTGATCAGTCAGTTAATCCTGACGTTGATTATTTACAAAGTTAGGTTGAAATTCATGCATTCCATTTTAAATATATTAGCATACTATTTAAGAATTCTGTCATCATGTATGGTAATATATATGAATTCGCGAAATAATTGAATAAATTTGTTTAGAACGGTTTAGCGAAATGAAGCATCCTTCCTATAAGAAAGTTAGTGCGGAAAATAATCAAGTCATCGAGACGCTGGAGGTGAAAGAACCCCATTTCTATCCACTTTGGCACTTTCATCCGGAGAGCGAAATTATGCTTCTTAAGAAAAGTACCGGCACAAGGTATATCGGAGATACAATTGAAAATTTTCAGGCAGGGGATGTGGTATTGCTTGGACCCAATATACCCCATCTGTGGCGCAGCAGCAAGGAGTGTTTTGTTGAAGGTTCCCCTGTATCAGCCAAAGCCACTGTGATCTATTTCAGGGAGGATCGGCTGGGAGATGATTTCTATAATCTTCCTGAAATGGCACAAATTAACAAGCTGTTAAGCACTGCCGGAAGAGGTGTGAAATTTTCGGGAAAGAACAGAGCTATCCTTGGAAGAAAAGTAGATGAAATTGTCAGGAAGGAGGGAATGGACAGGGTAGTCGGATTACTCTCTCTGCTGAATTTTATGGCCGGTCAGTGCAACTATGAACCCATCACCAGCCTTGGCTACTCACCACGGGTTGATGTGGACGATTTCAGCCGGTTTAACAGGATTTCTGCATATCTGATGAACAATTTTGCGAAGAAAATCACCCTGGATGAAATCGCTTCTGAAGCAAATTTAAGTCCCACTGCATTTTGTAGATATTTCAAATCCAGAACCAACAAGACATTTGTTGGATTTTTAAATGAAATCAGGATTGGAAATGCCTGTAAATTACTGATGGAGAAGGAGAAAAGCGCATCTGAAATATGCTATGAATCGGGTTTTAATAATCTTACAAATTTTAATATTCAGTTCAGGAAGATTAAGGGTTTGACACCCCTGCAATATCAGAGTCAGTTAGGCAGCGACGAGTAGCAATACCATTTAATATTGGTCTTATGGAGGTAAACCTGAAGTATGGCAGAGAGAATATCCCGATTAATGTTCCGGATAAATCTATTGTTTATAAATCGAAATATCCCGCTAACACTCAATCTGCCAAAGCACTGTTGCAGGATGCCCTGGCTAATCCATCACAAAACTACTTTCTGGTTGAGGCATTAAGCAATCGGAGAGAGGGAAAAGTAGTTATTGTAGTTTCAGATTTCACCAGGCCCATTCCCTATAAGCTTTTTCTCACTTTGTTATTGCAGGAAATTGAGAAAGCCGGTGTGAAAAGTGATGAGATTCTTATACTTGTTGCCACCGGCATGCACAGGGTATCATCGCTATCGGAACAGATTGAGATGTTCGGCGAAGAGATCGTTAATAATTATAACATCGTTGATCATGATGCTGAAGATGAATCTAATTTAACTGAGCTAGACGGCCTTAGCTGGTCGGAGTCAACGGTTTCACTGAATAAGCACT
>JAOZUK010000554.1 GCA_029938715.1 Bacteroidales bacterium
GGAGTCCCGGTAAAGGTCTTTTTGTTCTTTACCGTGGTGAAGTCAAAATCCATCCAGCAATCCTTCAGGATCCGTTCGGTGTTCCTCCTGATTTCGGAATAATCGTCATAAGCACAACGCAACAGGTCGGGCGACAACAGCACTTCGCTCTCCTGCGCCATATGTTCCGGTTTCAACTGGCTTAGCAGGATGTTGTGATCGATGGCTCTCAGGTGGCGGTGCAATGCATGGTCCTTCTGCTGAAGAAAAGTGACCGGATGCCGGACAACCAGCCTGGAGAGGTGTGAACTCCATCTGGAGGTGAGGATCTTATTTACTTCTCCCGGCCTGACCCCGATCAGTTCCTGGTCCCGCAATTTTCGTTTGCCCCGCCAGAGGCTGTCATCAAAATCATAGATAAACCACACATGGTCCAGCGGAGGGGCGCGTTCGGGAAGGGGGAGACCGGTTTCGTTGTGATAGGAGAGGAAATCGTTTAGTTCCCTGAAACCATTGGGATTTTGCGCGATCCCCGTATAGAGGAACCGGTCTCCATTTCGGTATTCGATTCCGGCTATGGGATGAATTCCATGCTTATGGCAAGCCTTTACAAAACCGACCATACCCATGGAGTTGTTGATATCAGTCAGAGCCAGCGATTCGATGCCCAGCCTGGCAGCTTCTTCCACCAGTGTCTCCACCGCCATGGTTCCGTATCGCAAACTATAATATGAATGACAATTTAGATACATGCTCACTTTGTTCGCGTTATTGCTCCGCAATGGTTACATGCTCACTTTGTTCGCGTTATTGCTCCGCAATGGTTACATGCTCACTTTGTTCGCGTTTGGGTTACATTTCACTAACCCACTAACTTATTAACTCACTAACTTATTAACTCACTAACTTAATAACCTATTAACTTTTATCTATACCAATATCGGAAGCGCCTGTTCTTCAGGTTATCGATTTGCTGGCGCTCTTCCGGCGATGGAACAGCCTTCTGTTGCTGTGACTGATCTGTTCTCTCCTCCAGGTCGCGAAGTTGTATGCCACTGGCCCTTCTGACTGCATCGGAACCGTAGCGCCTGCGAAGCTTATCCACGGCCAGGTAAAGGTGAACCATCTCCGAGGTGTCTTCGAATAGGTTCAGTTGTTGTACCCCGCGAATCAGGCCCGAAAACCGTACTCCCACCAGCCGAATTAACATGCGACGCTGGTACAGGCGGTCAAAGAGTTCTCTGGCTATGGGCATTAACACATGATCGAAGGAGGTGTAGGAGACCCGTTTCTGCAGGGTGTGGGTGTCGAAATTGGAATAGCGGATCTTTACGGTAACAATGGAGGTGAGTTTCTCCTCTTTACGCAGTTGAAAGGCCAGTTTTTCCACCATGGAAGTAAGCAGGTCGTGCAGTCCGGCCACATCCATGGTATCCTTCTGGAAGGTCCTTTCACTTCCGATGGATTTTCTTTCGGAGTACTGGACCACAGGAGTTAGGTCGATGCCGTTGGCCTTTTTCCAGATAACGATGCCATTTTTTCCCAGCAGGCTGTCCATCATCTCTATGGGAATCTGGCCCAGGGTGCCGATGGTGGCAATTCCCATGGAGCGTAACTGGTGGAAAGTCCTGTTCCCGATCATAGGGATCTTCCGGATCGAAAGGGGAGAGAGAAAATCCTTTACCTGCAGGCCAGGTATCTCGATCTCCCCGTTGGGTTTAGCCTCTCCGGTGGCAATCTTTGAAACCGTTTTATTTACAGACAGGCCACAGGAGATAGGCAACCCGCTCTCTTTCATAATACGCTGCCGCAGTTCATGGGTCCATTGCATACACCCAAAAAAACGGTCCATTCCTGTGATATCCAGGTAATGTTCATCAATGGACGCTTTTTCATATACAGGAGCCTGCTCAGCAATGATTTCAGTAACTATCCGGGAGTATCGGCTGTAAGCATCCATATCACCTCTGATTACAACTGCCTCACTACAGAGCGACCGTGCCATCTTCATGGGCATGGCCGAATGTACCCCGAACTGTCTTGCTTCGTAACTGCAGCTTG
>JAOZUK010000203.1 GCA_029938715.1 Bacteroidales bacterium
GCATCAGGCTGATCAGAAAGCCCAGTACAGAATCGATCCACCAGAAACGGTTGCCCAGAAGAATTCCAAAGAGGACAACGGCAGATGAGAGCGCGTCGCTCCGGTGGTGCCAACCGTCTGCTTTCAGAGTTTCCATACCTGTTTTGCGGTAGGCCCAGTAAGCATATTGGGCCATTCCTTCTTTCACCAGAACCGATAAGGCAGTAACCACTATGGCCAGTGTTCCGAACTGTGTGGATTCATGCTCTCTGAACTTAACAATGGAGCCGGATAGAAACTCCCAGGCAATGATTCCAAGCAAAAGTGCAATAAACAGGGATGCAATCTCCTGGTAACGGCCATGTCCGAAGGGGTGCTTGTCATCGGGCTTTTTGGTTGAGAGTTTCACACTCCCGATGACAATGACAGAACTTGCCGAATCCGACAGGGTGTGCCATGCATCGGCAATAAGTGCAAGTGAACCCGATACAATCCCGGCCCAGTATTTTAAAGCAAACAGGATCAGGTTGGCCACAATTCCAATAATCCCTTCCATGTAACCATACCTCTTCTTCTGATCCATTATTTTCTGGAGTCAATTAAAATCAAATTTACTAATTAGTTCTATAGGTTCCATTTCTTATATTTACCTCCTTAAAACTAAAACTACCCCCATGCAAAAACGCACCTCCATTTTATTACACCTCCTGTTTGCTGTGATTGTTGCGGTTGAACTGACAGGCAGATATGTAAATGAAATCCAGCTTGAGTACATGGTTAAGCCGCTGATCATGATCTGGATAGCAGCTTATTTCCTGCTCTATAAGCAGAAGAAGAAATTTACTGTACCTGTGCTTATCGCATTTTTCTTCTCCTGGGTAGGGGATAATTTCCTTATGTTTTCGGGGAAAAACGAACTATTTTTCTTTGCAGGGGTTGGAGGCTTTTTTGTGGCCCAGATTACCTATATCTATACCTTTGCCACATTCAGCGAAGTAGCCGTAAGGGGACTGATTCGGAAGAATCTGTTACTGATTTTACCCTTCCTGGTCTATGCTGCCGGAATCTATATACTGTTATTTCCAGGGCTTGAGGGATTGATGAAACCCATTATCCTCATTTATGCACTCTCCCTGGTGGGGATGTCAATGATGGCGTTAAACCGGAAGGGCAGGGTTGGACAGGAGAGTTTTAGGCTGGTATTTATCGGTTCCCTATTGTTCCTGATCTCTGACAGCATGATTGCCCTTGATAAATTTTACCATGAATTTACCCTGGCCGGATTCTGGATCATGATTAGCTATATTGCTGCTCAGTATTTGATTATGCGGGGACTGATTCTTGAGAAGGAGGGTTGAGCCGGGAATCACTCACCTTTGTACATACGTATTGTTTCAAGAGCTGGATCAATTCCATGCATGTACTGATCAAAGGAGATGGGGGCCATTAATTGGGGTATGATCGATGGAGCATCCTCCTCCACCAGTGTAAAGTATCGGGTGGAATGGTTAACCACCAGTTTCGATTCGGGCAACACAAATCGCTTGACTTCGCCAAAATGATTTGGCCTGCCACCGGTCGCTTCACCCACAGTCAACACCTCAGCCAGGTTCATAAAATCCACCGTATTGATGATGGCTGACGAGAAGGTTTTTCGCCCCACAACCACATAGATGTCTCCCTCTCCCTTTATCTTTGATTTACTTAGTTTCTTGATAAATCGTGTACCCTGGGCTGAGTTACCCCCGCTGTTGAAACGCATATCAAATACCAGTTTGTCAATGGGTTTTTTCTTTATTACCTGGAATACTTCTTTCTCAAACTCCTTAAAGGAGGGCATAAAAAGTGCGCTGGCCCCCGATCCGAACTGCTCCTCAACTTCCCTGCTCCAGCAACGGTTATACTGGATGTAGTAGAGGTTTTCATGGGGGAAATAGTGGTCCCTGAAATAGGCTTTCTGGTCTTTGAACCCAAATGGTATGCTATCAGGCTCCACAGATACCACTTCTCCGTCTGCTTGCGGCAGGGAGATATATACTTTCTCCGTATGGCCCTCTTGATCCATTACTCCCAGTTCAAGCCCCTTGTGATTTGCAAATCCAAAGTATTCGAGCAACTGGGTCCAGGTGATCATTCTGGGTATTTGATTTTTAACCATCGATGGATTGTCATTTACAATCAGGGTCGACAGAGAGTCGATTACTACTTCAAGGGGGCTCTCATTGATGGAAACCACTCTTTTTCCAAGAATCTGCCCAAACTCAAGTGGGGTTTTTAGTACATAGATGCCCTCCTGGAACCAATAGAGGTCTATGGGAAGGATAAAATCGGGATCCACATTGAAGTGATAATTAATCAATGTATGGGCATCACCCATTTGGGCTAAAACCTGCTGCAATCTTACCGAAATCTCAAAAGTGGATTGGCCGGCAGTCTCCTGGGCGATCCGGTTAAAATTGGTGAAGAAGGTTGCAGAATCGACTTTGAAAAAGAGATCCGGATGTTTCTGGGCCAATTCAGTTCCAAGCAGATCTATTTCATAAACCCAGTCAATCTCCTCCTCCTGCTGGGCCAGCATCCATTCATTTGAAAATACCAGTATTAGCACTAAGAGTAGAGACCTTAAACCTATCATTTGCTCTTGATTAGGGCTTAAATATATGTAAAATCTTCCTCTCTTTTCTCTATTATCTGATCCGATATCTGAGTCCTGCATAAAACTTCCTCCCGAAAATTGGCCCCCATATTAATGAACTGTCAAAATAGGGTCCAAATGGATCCTCACTGGCCAGTATGGGGTCTTCCTGTTTAAATCCAAACAGGTTTTCTATTCCCCCATAAATCTCTAATCTTTTGACAATGGTTTTTCCCACCTGGAGATTGACCAGAGAGAACGCAGGAGAGGTCTCTTTCAGACGGTAGGGTTCGGGATTTGTTTCCGTACCCGGGATACGCTTGCTTCCCTGCCAGCTCCAGGTAACATCGAAAGTCCACTCACTCTTTGTCATGTAGGCCATATTTATAAATGCCCTGTGCTTTGAAATCAGGGGTCTGGGCAGAAGCTCCTCCCCGTAGGTGGATTTGACCTCATTAAAACGGTAGGCTACTCTGATATCGTAACGTTCCAATGGCTCCATATCAATCTGAACCTGAAAGCTGTTGGAATAGGACTTTCCGTCCAGGTTATAAAAGTGTACCTCCTGGGGATCTCTGTCCAGATCCACCACCACCTGGTTGGTGAAACGGGTATGATAATAGTCCAGGTTCAGTACGGCATCCCCCTGGCCCAGCTTAAAACCCCGGGCGAAGTTTAAACCATAGCTCCACGCCACCTCCGGATCAAGGCCATAAGGAGTGTTGTTGTCCGTCGACTCCACGTAAATCATTCGGGACGTTGCAAAGATCCCGATATTTTCAGCAAAAATCCCCGGAGTTTTCAACCCCCTGCCGGCTGAAGCCCTGAATACGGTTTTTTCCACCGGCTCAAATCTCAGATGCAACCGGGGAGTTACAAAAGCCCCATAGTTATTGTGATAGTCGGCTCTCACTCCCACCACGGCGGAGAACATATCCAGGTGGTTAAAAGTGTATTCAAGAAAGGCTCCCGGAACCCACTCATCTCTAAGGAATTCCCCGATGGATAGTGACTCCTGGGTATGATCCAGCTGAAAGCTCAAACCCGTCCTGTACTGGTGATTGGTATTACCCAGTATGGATTGGTAGATCAGGTTGGAATAGAGCGATTGCTGATCGGCCAGGTAATCATTCAGTCCAAACCAGGCATCCTGCCGGTGAACTACTCCTGACAACTGGAAACCGATGCTGGAATAGGGCCTGTTTTTAAAAACCTTCCCAATCTTTGCCCATGCTTCCATGCGGTTGGTGTTCATCCGACTGCCCCAGAAAGGCTGCTGATCACGAGGGGTATCAGGATTAAAATCCATTTGTCCACCCACCTGGTCCATATAGGTATATTTTATTCCCAGCTGACTATGGAGTCCGTTCTCATTGGCATATTTAAAACGCTTCAGAGCGATAAACTGGGAACCAGTGGGGTGATCCCGAAACCCATCCCCGTTTTGATCGATCTTAAAGGGTCTGATACTGCCATGCAATAACAATCCTCCATGCCAATTCTCATTGATGGCATAGGAAGTATTGAGGTTGGCCTCCATGCGTCCTGCACCGTTGCCATAGAGGTTTACATAGAGTTTGTCGCTATTTTCCGGCTTTCTCAGCTCTACATTGATCTGACCTGTAATACTTTCAAATCCATTTACCACCGAACCCGCCCCCATATTCAGCTGCATACCCTCTATCCAGGGACCGGGTGTATAGGTGAGTCCATATATGGAGGCCAGACCTCTTACATCGGGGATGTTCTCCCGGGTGATCTGCACATAGGGCCCTGCCAGTCCAAGCATCTCTATTTTACGTGCACCGGTCACGGCATCTGTAAAGGATACATCCACCGAGGGATTGGTTTCAAAGCTTTCTGACAAATTGCAGCATGCTGCTTTGGTTAACTCTTTTTCACTGATATTCTGAATCTTATATGCACTGCTGAAGGAGAAGGAGGTGGGTTTCACCCTGTGGATCACACTGACCTCTTCCAGCAACAGGGCGGTGGAGAACTCTACCTCCACTTCCGATGGGCCGTCCACATGCAGGGTATCGCTCCCAAATCCCACGTAGCTTATAATCAGCATATGAGCTCCCTCCTCCCGGTCCAGGGAGAATCGGCCCTTCTCATTTGTGATGGTTCCCAGGTTGGTGTTCATCCAATATATATTGGCCCCGGTAATGGGAACCTTTGAACCGTCCTCTTCGATTTCCACCACCAACCCCGTCACCTGGTTACCCGTCACACCCAAAGCTTCATCATGGCTTTCAAAATCCCTGTACTTACAGCACATGGGCAATGCATCGTACACCGGATCCGGAGCCAGCAGCTTCCGGGTGTCATGCCCCACACTGGCGATGCTGTAATGAAGCTTCTTTTCCTTGAATTTTTCAACATTCAGAGTCAAGTTTAACATGCGGGTTTCTGTATCCCAGGTGGCTGATTTTACCCCTCGGACCTTGAGAGCCTTGGTCTCTATTCTATTCTTGCACATACCACACAGTCCATTTACCCAAATGCTGAGGGTGTCTGGCTCCTGTGGTTCAATACCTTTTACTGGATGGCTGAATGCGATCAATGCCACACACAACAATATCCATGATCCTATTTTCATGGTCTGAAAATTTAGTTAACTGATAAATTGATTGAAAAAACTCAGTTAACCCAGGCGTGGGGGTTGAAAAAGGGGAATGAAATAGTCGAAGTGGTAGTTGTCGTGATAGTGCCCGTAGTGGTAAGTTTGCATATGGGCACCGGGAAGACTCATAAACTGGTAATTAATGGCAGTGAGGTGAAAGCAACAGCTACAATCGCAACCCGTTGGACATTGATGATCCGGTGCATGATCTGTGGCTTCTTTATCCTCTCCACAATCATCTTCAGAACCGCAGCAATTCATAGAACACAAAGATTCTGCAACCGGTGCATGATTATTGATACCGTGCATAAGCCTGTTCAGTCCCATAAATGCCAGGCTTACAATCAGAATATATGCGATCGCCTTCATTGAGTCTGCAAATATAACAAATTGGGAATTAACATTGTTTAGAACCTGAAATTAACCCGGGCCCCAAATCCCTTATAGCCCCAATCCTGGAATCCCACATAGACACCCAGGTCCACCAGGAAGAAGATCTCATTAAGGCTGTATCCTACCTGCATATAGTGGGGTATAGCTGGTGTATAGAGGTATGCAGCACTCAGAGATTCGGTCCAGAGTCTCTCGCTGAACCAGGGCAGGAATTTGATAAGAAGGTAAGAGGAGGTGAGCTTCACATCCCCCCTGAACCAGTAATCGGAGGTACTTGCCTCGTAATAGTCCAATAGCATCAACGCATCATTAAAGTTTGCCATATCAAGGATTAATGGACTGGATTTAAAGTGTTTGAAATCCGAGAAATGCATGGACTCATTTCTGAAGAAAAGTCCCGACACAACAGTCCACCTGATTTTAGACATCAGCCCAACGTCGGTATTCTGATATATGGCGGCCTGGATTTGACCGAAATCCGACCAGCCCGCTTGCTCAAGTGGGAAAGCCTGCATGTATTGCAAGGAAAAGGTAGGCCACTTTGATTTGCGCATCTCTTTCCGGTAATTGCGAATCCTGTAAAAGTGCTTGGGGGTGTAATCCAGGCGTACCAATGCATTAAGGAATTGTTGGTCCTGAAGAGATGGATCACCTTCAGGCAGATCGCGCGGGGTGTTGGCTGTAAACTCCTTCTGGTTTGTGAAAAAGAATGAGAAGTCGGTATTGTTCTGCAGTTGCCGCTTTTCTCCATAGGTGGCCGAAGTGGTGAGTACCAGACCGTTCCTGATGTCGATGCGATTGTAGAGCATTACATCCAACTGCTCATACATTTTCAGGTGGTTCTCCCGGTAGAGAAGCGTGTAGAACATATTGGTGGCATCAGGAATGCCCGAGGAGCCATTGAAGTCTCTGGATGCATAGTTGAAATGCAGCGCCACTTTTCCTCTCCTCAGGGGTGCATAAAGGTAATCTGTCTCCCACAAAAGCAGTGGGGCTCTCCTGTGAAATGCATAAGCTGCTGTCATTCTGGAACGGAGGGTATGTATGCTATCGGTTTTCCAGTTGATCCTGGCATCCTGACCATAGGACAGACCATCCACCGTGTTGTAATTCAGCATCTCCAGGTCCACCAGTCCTTCATAGGTGAAACGGAATTGTCCCCGGTCTTTCACATAGGTTTTCCCGAACAAAAGGTTATTGACCCACTTACTTTTTTTCTTAACTGGTGCTACCGAATCGGTGGAATCCATCGGCAGAGAGATCCCGATAATTGAATCCCTTGCTCTCAAGGTTATAGTTTCCTCAGGTGTCAGTGGGATTGGTCTGACTTTGTTCCAATAGAGTGAGTCGTTCTTCACTGCATCTTCATCTACAGTGAATTGGGTACCTGTCTGGTTCAGATCCATGTTCTCTTCCTTAGGCTCTGAACCTTCAATCTCCTTCTCCATCAGCTTTGAAAGCTTGGCCATATCCCGGTTGGAGAGCTCTTCCTTTTCAAGCAATTCATTGATCTTCGCCTGCTCTTTTGAAACAGATGGTTCTGTATCCACTTCTGAACCGGGATCTTGTTCCTCTTTATTCATGGGGGTGAAATAGGCTTCCGGAAGATTGGGATTTAATGTCACGTCGGAATATTCCAGGGAGGAGACATAGG
>JAOZUK010000555.1 GCA_029938715.1 Bacteroidales bacterium
ATGGGCTTCTCCGATGGCGAGTCTAAGATTTTCCTTTTTTTCAGGAACGGCAATCAGATGGATATGATTCGGCATCAAGCAATAGGCCCATATATCCACGGCATGTTTCCGGCACCATTCCGACATAAGGGCTATATAGTGCCTGAACGAAAACCCTGAATTTCAGGCTGGTAGGGCGGAAATATCGGAACAACCTTGCCGGAAAATCGAGATTTTCTATTGAAAATCAGCCAATTTTTTGAAATTATGCAAAAATATTCATAATTAATTAAAATTGGACATACCTATCCACGGAACGTGCAAAGTATGCTGAGAATAAAAAAAGAGGCTATCCAGTTGCCTCAAGCCGTCTCTTTTGCATTTTTTCCAAGCGCTGTACTTGCTTCAGTTTTTTTTGTTGAAGAACATGGCCGATAATTTGAATATTTCGCGCCAGGACGGACAACCCCACATAGCGCTCAAATCCTTCTATTCCATGGTCCCGGCACCGATCCAGTCCATGGTTTTCAAGGGCGTTTATGCTGGACTCTACTGCGGAATGCTTTCTCCGGGCCTCACGAAACTCTTCAGAGTTTTCAATCTCCCGGTTGATGGCAGACAACTTTCCTTTGCGAGGAAGCACCACGAGATCTAAGAGTTCTAGCAGTTTCTCCTGGTTTTCCGGACTGTGAAAACCTTTGTCAAAGCTGCAACTGCCGAGTGCAGCAAAGCGATCTTTCGTTTCTTGAATGATCGGGACCGCAATCTTATCATCCGTTTCATTCTGCATCACCCGGTAGTGCAGAATGAAGCCAAATTGATCTTTAACAATGCAAACTCTGAGCCCCAGTTCTTGCGATACGCCAGCCTTGCCCTTGCTGATCCACTCAGTATGCTCCTCAAAAATGGAGAAAACCTTTTCGTGATGGGGAATACTTTCTCCTTTTACAACTCTTCTGCGAATTTGATCAATCTGCCGTTCAGCATGGGCAATGTACTCTTGGATTTGTTGGATCTTCAGCTGAACAACAATATCCGTAGGCGAAAACACCTCTAAGATGGTCTCCTTTACCTTATTAATAAGGTCTTCGGCTAAATTGAGGTATGCAAGATGGGCTGCAATAATCAATTGTCCCCTTTTGGCTTTCTTTTCCTTATTTTTTGAAGTGGAGCGCTTCATCAGCTGCACCTTTCGGAAAAGCTTTTTGGTCTTTTTTAACAGGTAGTCACTTTTACGCCATCCGGGCAATCCTGTTTGAACACATAAGAGCATAATCGACAGGATCATTTTCCGCATGGCATCCCACAAGAGATTGATGTCTGTCGGGTAGTGAGCATCCGTTTCCAAAACAAAAGAATCACAGCTCGCATTCAGCTTTTCACCGGGCTTTAACCCAACAATTTCATGACCATACCTAACGGCAATCTGGTTGATTTCATCAAGAATTTCAGGTGTAAAGAGTGACACATTGTCCTTCAGAGTTTGCAAAGCATAACGGAATTCGTTGTCCATGATGCCATGTCCCAGCATCAGTCGCAATGTTCGGTGCTCGTTGGCGATTTCCATCAATTTGTCGTAATCCCAGTTGCAAATCAATCTCAAGGTTCCTAAAACAAGGATTTTCCACAGGTCCATACCTCTTCGCCCGTTATTGGGATTGATTTTGGCGGGAACCAAATCTCTGAGTGCTGCAAAAATCTGGTTACGAACGTCGAGGTCATCGTACATCGCTTGCAGGCCAATGAGCAGTTTCGGAATTTCATCGCGAGAGCGAATGTCAAATTCGATATCACCGATTGCTACCTCTCCGAATTTCATTTGGCTTTTGAAAACTTCTCGCATGTTTTTTCCTCCGAATCTTTGCAGAAATACGACGCATTGCGTCATGCCTTTAAATCATTCATCGCTCATTAGCGTGAATCTATAGCATTTCTGATGATTTTTGTAAAGGGCAAAATGCACTCAAAAAGGATAAATTTGAAAATATTCGGATGACTATATATGTCGTAAGCAGTTGACAAATCAATAGAATATGGGATACCGTTCAGGCACTA
>JAOZUK010000556.1 GCA_029938715.1 Bacteroidales bacterium
GTAATTTCTATGACATCAAAGTGAAATTATCCACTGATTTTCAACGTCTCTTTCACGTGAATGTGATTCGAAATTTCCGTCAGGAAGAGCAGTTAAACCTTGAGGGCCAAAACAGATAATGTATATTATCATTAGAAATATTGTCCGCTTTCTTGTGGTAATCCTTTTCCAGGTTCTGGTGATGGACAATGTGATGATCAACGGCTATATGATCCCATATATCTATCTCCTGTTTATTTTGCTCATGCCTTTTGAGACACCAAGATGGACACAGCTGATTCTGGGTTTCCTTCTGGGAATGGGTATCGACCTGTTCTTAAATACACCGGGGATGCATACCGCTGCCACTGTCATGGTGGCTTTCATACGTCCCTACATTTTAAACCTGTTTGCACCCCGCGACGGATATGAATCCGATTCCTTTCCCCGGATTCACTATTATGGTTTCCTCTGGTTCCTGAAGTATACCCTGATTATAGTTGTCATTCACCATCTGGTACTCTTTTACCTGGAGGTTTTCCAGTTGAAGGATTTTTTAAGTACTTTGCTCAGGGTGATCCTGAGTTCGATCCTGTCCACCTCAACCATTATACTTAGTCAATACTTTATATTCCGTAAATAGATGAACCAGTTTACTGACAGAAGGTATGTTTTTGCTGTTGCAATCATTCTGGTGGGCCTGGTATTCATTATTCGCCTGTTTCAGATACAGGTTCTGGATAAATCCTATGAACAATATGCCCTGAGCAATGCCCAGAGTGAAAGGGTCATTTACCCTGCCAGGGGATTGATATATGATCGCAATGGAGAGATCCTGGTTTATAACAAAGCTGCCTACGACATCATGGTAATTCCCAGGCAACTTGAACCATTCGATACAACCCAGCTGTGTCGCTTGCTTTTCATTTCCCGGGAAAACCTCAAAGAGAGACTCGTTGCTGCCCGCTCCTATTCATACAGGGTTCCGTCTGTTTTTATGAAACAGGTAAGCTATGAAAACGCCGCCCTTTTTCAGGAAAAGCTATTCCAGTATCCCGGATTCTATGTACAGACACGTACCCTTAGAGAGTATGCCCGGCCCATCGCTTCCCATGCCCTGGGGTATGTGGGTGAAGTGGACCAGGATATTCTGGATAAAGAAGCCTATTATCAACTTGGGGACTACATTGGAGTTTCCGGGGTGGAGAAGGCTTATGAATCTTCTTTAAGGGGGAAAAAAGGAAAAAATGTATTTCTGACGGACGTACATAACCAGACCATCGAATCTTATCAGGGAGGCCGGCTGGATGAACAGGTGGAGGTGGGGAATAACCTGACCATTACGCTGGATTCGGATCTCCAGGAGTATGGAGAGATACTTATGTCGCCTTATGTGGGGAGTGTGGTAGCAATTGAACCCTCCTCCGGTGAAGTGCTAGCACTCATAAGTGCACCCACCTACTCACCCGATTTACTCGTGGGAAGAAACCTGGGAACCCAATTTGGAAGGATGGCTACCGACACCCTCAATCCGCTGTTTAACAGGGCACTTATGGCCCAATATCCTCCAGGATCCACTTTTAAAACCATCATGGCACTGATAGGATTACAGGAGGGAGTCATTTCGGTTAAAACGGAACACAACTGCTTCTATGGTTTCTATGTGGGAAACATTCACACCGGCTGTCATCTTCATGACTCACCGCTGAACCTTATTGAAGCCATTCAGAATTCGTGCAACACTTACTTTATCAATGTATTGAAAAGTGTGCTTCAGGATGTAAAATACAACAAAACAGCAGCTGCTTATGATAACTGGCGCAATCACCTGCTTTCCATGGGATTCACTAAGCCGCTGGGAATTGAACTGACAAACGAATTGAATGGGAATGTCCCTAAACCAAATTATTATGATCGGATTTATGGCGAGGATCACTGGAACTATCTGACCATCAGATCACTGGCCATTGGACAGGGTGAGCTGCTGATCACTCCTATTCAAATGGCCAATATGACAGCCACCATTGCTAACAGGGGTTATTACATCACGC
>JAOZUK010000557.1 GCA_029938715.1 Bacteroidales bacterium
AAAAAAAACTAACTGAATTCATAGAAAAACATGAAAAAATATTGTTTATCACTTTCGGCTCAATGATTAACCCTGAGCCTAAACTAAAAACTAAAACAATTCTTGAAATTCTCGAACGAAATAAGATACCTGCTATCATAAATACAGCAGATGGTGGTTTAATTAAACCCGATAAATTCAATTCAGAATTGATTTGTTTTGTATCGCAAATTCCTTATGATTGGATTTTTCCGAAAATGTATGCCGTAATTCATCACGGTGGTGCTGGAACAACACATTTAGCAATAAAATATGGTTGTGCAACAATGATAATTCCGCATTTTATGGACCAGTTTGTTTGGGATAAAATTACTTTTGATATGGGAGTTGGACCAAAAGGTGTTAAAATAAGTAGAATAACCAATAAAAATCTCGAACCGAAGGTTTTAGAATTACTTAACAATAAAAGTTTTAAAAAGAAAAGTGCAAAAATTGGTACTCAAATGAAAAAAGAGGATTTTGTAGAAGAATTATACGAGACAATAATTGAATAACTGACTACAATATCTAGGGACCAATATGTGCTCAAGCCTCAGGATACCCAAGCTTAATCAATTCCTATCCTATTTTTTCTTAGAAAATCACCCGCTCAACTCACTCCCCGGGTGACTTTTTAATGGTGGGTGAGTCCTAATTTTGTTTAAGAATCTAAACTTAAGCAGAATGACTTGCATAATTAAAATAGAGGGGCATCTCGATAAAAAATGGGATGATTGGCTTGAAGGGATGGAGATCATCCACGAAGCTGATTTTACCATCCTCACCGGAGTTGTAAAAGATCAGGCTTTCATGCACGGAATTCTTAATCTGATCAGGGATCTGAACCTGAAATTAATCTCATTGAATCCAACTGAAGAATTATACAACAAATCATAACCCACAAAAAAATGAAAACTCAAAAACTAATCTACCTGCTGATTTTGTTCCTATATGCTAGCACAGGTTTTGCCCAACAAAAATACACCATTAGCGGCCATATTAAATGTGCGGGGACAGGGGAAGGACTCCTTGGCTCAACCATCTATGTGGAAGAACTGAAAACCGGAACCATAACAAACACATATGGTTTCTACTCCCTGACCCTTCCTGAAGGCGAATACTCCTTTAGATTCTCATACATCGGATATCTGAACGAAACCATACAGATTGAACTCAAAGGGGATATTATCAAGGTCCTTGAACTTCAGCCAGCTCCTATTGAAATGGACGAGGTAATGGTGGTGGCTGAAGCCGCCGATAAGAACATCAGAGAATCCGAAATGAGCGTGGTGAAGATCTCCCCCAAAGAGACCAAACTTATCCCTGTTATACTTGGCGAACAGGATGTGATTAAGACCATTCAACTTCTGCCAGGTGTCAATGCCGGAACCGAAGGAAGCAGTGGGTTCTATGTGAGAGGTGGAGGTGCCGACCAGAACCTTATTATCCTGGATGAAGCCCCCCTCTACAGCTCATCCCATCTGCTGGGTTTCTTTTCAGTCTTCAATTCGGATGCCATAAAGGACCTGGAACTCTATAAAGGGAATGCGCCTGCATCTTACGGGGGACGCCTCTCCTCGGTGCTGGATATACAGATGAATGACGGGAACTCAAAGCGATTCTCCACTTCGGGAGGGATCGGAATACTCTCCTCACGGCTTACCCTTGAGGCACCCATTGTCAAAGACAAGGGTTCTTTCATTGTCTCCGGACGGCGGACCTATGCCGATATTTTCCTGAAGCTTTCAAGTGATCCCTTAAAGAAAAATACCAAGCTCTTCTTCTACGACCTTAATGCCAAGGCCAACTACAGGATCAATGAGAAGAATCGGATATTTCTCTCAGGATATTTTGGCAGGGATGCTTTCGAATTTAACGACCTGTTTGCCACCGACTGGGGAAACAAAACCGGCACCTTCAGATGGAACCATGTTTTTGGAAACAAACTCTTCCTGAACAGCTCCCTGATTTTCAGTGACTACAACTACAACATTGGCTACAATGTATC
>JAOZUK010000204.1 GCA_029938715.1 Bacteroidales bacterium
ATTAATCTTTAATAGCTTCAGAACACCAACGGAAACTTATTAATTACCCACAACCGTTTTTCACGCAAGCAAATGGTCCTGAATGGGTACATTTCTTGTCAACTACCTGTTGGTATTGGGAGGGAGGTTGCCAAAAACAGAAAGAAGGGATGAATTTGCTGATATCAACCAATGATCTGTACACTTTCCGTACCGCTCGTGTTCTTTTGATCCAGGACAAACCCCCTGCAAGATCATGGGACACCCAAAAACGACAAAATCAAAGAGCTATACCATTGAATATCTACACTTTAAAAAAGCACTGCGTAAGGTGTGACGAAAACAAGAGAGAATTTGCGCAGAATGATTCAGTTTGCAGAAAGATATCCGGATGTTGAAAATGTCATTACACTGTCACGACATTTATCTTGGTCTTATTTTCTTATACTTAAACCACTCAATGCCTGAATAAGGTTGACTTAGTTAGACATTACTTTTCTTTCTCTCTTATTAATATGATGATAATGATGTGCTGTTGGTAACGGGAAATATATTGAAGAGGTATTCTCGTTATCAACAGCATTTTGTGTTCTGTATTGCGCTGGAATTAAGTCGTTTAATGAGCTAAGTGGTTTTTCGTTAAGTCGTTCAGAGTAAAATAATGCACCTGAATCACCGCGAAGTGATTCTCTCAAAAAAATCCAGGAACTTCTTGAGAACCCTGTAGTAAAGCATGATGTATAGCACCAGAGTCATGGCCCAGATTACCATCACATTCACCCAAATGGTGGGTATAAACTGACCGAAAACCATTTTCCTGGGGGCATAAAAATGTGCCTTAACAAACCTGTTGGTTGGATCATAATAGATCGGATCGGATTTCTGAATCAGCTCCCCGTCATACTCCTCAATGCGTTCAAATGCATTTTTATTGGTGACAAAATCCTCAAGGCTCTTATTGGTATTGTCCAGGTAAGTTTGTCGAAGCTCTTCTCGATCTGATTTCTTGGTAATCTCATCAAGGTGCTTGAAAGCATCGTTATTGGCCTTCTGGTAAAACTCCTGCAGCGATGACAGATACTCTTTTGTATAGGTGAACACCTCTTCATTGAGCTTCCCCGGATAGAGCTGCTCCGTGTAATTCTGAGGGTAGGAGAATGTGGGCGTGGAAGGGTAATACTCCTGCATTATCATCCGCTCGCTGTTTTCTGCATCCAGTTCATGCCGAAGCACTCTCAGATCTGATTCGATTTGTGACAGGGTGTCTTTGTTGGTCTGATTTTTCTCAATAAAATCCAGCTTGTTTTGAAGTTCCTTGATGAGAAAGCTGGATTTGAACACGGCGTTGCTTTTTACCTTCTCCCATTTATAGAGATCCTTTTGGTAACTGTTGTTCATATACTGATAGGTAGCCAGTCCCTCATAGGCCCACCGGGCTGTGATGACCTCCCCATAGAATGGAATGCGCTTGGGAGATGAGATTTGCGGATTCAGATGCTCGTATTTCACCAGGACTCCGCTTAAAATGATCTGGGGGATGACCAGGAATGGAATCAGGATGTAAATAGTTACAACGGTCTTGAAACTGTCAGATATAAGCAATCCCATCACATTGGACGATGCCCAGACAGAAAAGAGTACGATCCAGTAAACCAGGTACATCCCTTTTATCTCCATAATGGTGTTGCCAATGATCACGAAGGTAATGGCCTGTATGGCCGAAAGTAAAAACTGGACGGCCACCTTTGAAAGCAGATATCCCGACCAGCTTAGATTGAGGAAGGCCTCTCTCTTGAGGATACGCCTGTCCTTAATGATCTCTTCTGCACTCACCGTCAGTCCCATAAAGAGGGCCACAATCACAGACATAAAGATGTAGATGGGCAGGTTCGCATTGCCGGCCAGGGTGTAGCCATAAGGATTAGAAGCCCCGGTGTGGTAGTACTTGATGATAAAGGCCAGCAGGAAAGCCAGCAGAGGAGCTTCCAGCAGATTAATGACCAGGTATTGCCTGTCGCTCAATTTTTTCAGGATGTCCCGTTTAAGAAATACCCTGAACTGGCCGAACTTGCCCGGGATTTTGAAAGAATTTTCTGGCAAATCTTCAGCGGTGGCCTTCCTGCGGGAAGGTCTAACGGGTTTCTTCCTGAAGAGATCCCGCCACTCTTTGGGAGATATTTTTCGAGTATGTGTAAGCTTCCCATCTTCATCCAGCACACAGGTCTCCACAATATTGAATATCTGCTCGGGATTTACATTTCCACAGGTCAGACAATTGCTAGCATTCCTGGACGGATAACCCAGTTTGGATTTAAAGTATTCGATGGAATCGACGGGATTGCCATTGTAGATAAGATACCCCCCGGTATCCAGGATAAGCAAGCGGTCGAACATCTTAAAAATATCGGAGGAGGGTTGGTGGATGACCACAAAAACCAGCTTGCCTTTCAGGGAGAGTTCCTTAAGGAGGTCCAGTATATTCTCACTGTCCCGGCTTGAAAGCCCGGATGTGGGTTCGTCCAGGAAGAGCACCGCCGGCTCCCTGATCAACTCCAGGGCAATATTCAGTCGTTTTCTTTGTCCGCCGCTTATTTTCTTATTCAGCGGGGATCCCACCTGGGTATCTTTAATTTCAAGAAGGCCCAGGTTGGCAAGCGTACTTTCAACCGTGTTCACCAACTGCTCTTCAGAATAGTTGTCAAAGCAGAGCTTTGCATTGTAATAGAGATTCTGGTATACCGATAACTCTTCAATAAGCAGGTCGTCCTGTGCTACAAATCCGATCATTCCTACAATCCCGGAATTTTCCGCATGAATATCAATGCCATTGATCAGGACCTCTCCTTCGCTCGGTTTTGCGGCCCCATTCAGCACATTCATCAAGGTGGTTTTTCCCGAACCGCTTGCGCCCATGATGCCCACCATTCGTCCCGACTGCACGCTGAATCCCACATCATTCAGACCTTTGACTCCATTCTTAAACTTATAGCTGATATGCTTCGCCTCAAATACGATTTTTGATTTCACCCTGTCCTTTACAAAAGAGGAGACCACATCGCTGTAATAGAGGGGCTCGATCTGCTGGCCCCGAAGGGAGATTCCCGAGGTGAAGGGATAGGTTTGAACGGACTTCAGAAGCTGACCGTTCATGGATATTTCGTCATGACCCAGGTACTTGATGAAATACTGACCTGTTGATTTCAGAAAAACCACCCGGATCTCCCCGTCCAGGTTTTCCCTGACCAGGTGCTTGATTCGTTTGCCGTGAGTTTTCTCCGTTAAACCATCCACGATCAAAAAGCCTGTTGCATCTGTAAGTGCCTGATCAGACAAAACGAAATTACGTGCCAGCTGATAATCTTCTTTTGGCAGGTTGAAAGTTTCTGCCACAGTATCCACATAGGCTAGCTCCTGCTCGCTTACCTTCTCCGATTCGCCTTTTATAAATTCTAGCAGCTGGAATAGAAAGATTGTTTTCTGCAACTGTGATAGCTCCTCGTTAATGGTTATGCAAATGGAGAGCACTTTTACGGCCCTGCGGGAGAGCAGTCTCCGTTTTAGTTTATCTAACTCCTCGGGGGTTTGATTGCCAGCCCTGGCAATTTTCGCCTGTACTTCTGATATATACTTTTCATAGTATGCATCAAAGACTTCCAGGAACGAAGTCACCTGTTCCTGGTTCAATTGCCTTTCCAAAAAGGTTTTTACTGCCCATCTCCGGTTTTTCTTATCATCAATTTCCAGTGGGGAGATAATGGCAAACAATTGCATCAGTGCTTTCAGGATCTTTTTGCTCATGACAGGATGATATTTGAGAGGTAGATCCTAAGATAAGAATTATTTGACTTTAAGGAAATCACAAAAACAGCCCATCTGAAGAAAGAAGCTACCCTGATTCAGGTTTACCAGAAAGTCGCTGGGTCCCTTGTGAGAAAAGTGGGAAGTAGAAAGTGGGAAACAGAAAGTCGTAATGCATCACAGCTCTAACTTGCTAATGACTTCGGTTTTTAGTGGAGCTAGGTGTTTGTTGATAATGGCCCATACAATTGTTGCATCAATTGCATCATAGGCATGTATTAGCCTATTTCGGAATCCAACTATACTTTTAGCAAATTTTAGTGAAGAATTTGGGAATCGCTTATCGTAATTATTGACAGCTTCTCCAATGATACCTAGTTGCCTTTCAACTGCACTTTGAGTTTTCAGGTCAGATAAGTAATCATTAAAGTCCTTAATGTCTTCGGTGAACTTTTCAATTAATTCCAGTGCATGAAGGATATCAGATAAATACTTTTTTGCCTGATCCGTCATAGATTAAGATTTTGGTTGAATCAATACTCTTTTGAAGATAGGGATTTCGAATTGAGGAATAGGTTAGCAAGTCGACCCTTCTATTGAAAAAACGCTCAAATGTATCCCATAATGAAATTAATGTCTCTCCTCTATCAATTGGATCTGTCAAGTCAATTTCAACTAAGAGATCAATATCACTGTTTTCATCATTAAACTGATCTGTAATCGATGAACCAAATGCATATAAATACCGAACTTTATGATCTTCACACAGAGTAGTGAAGTCATCAACCTTTTTCGATATTTCATGTCTTATCATCATACTTCAAAGATACAATATATTTAAGTGATGGCCCGGTAGTAATAAGCTTTGTTAAAAACTCCCAAACTTAAAAGTCATCCCCCCACTCCAGCCGCGCAATGCATCCGGTTGGGCAAATACCATCTGAATATCGGGCGTGTAACGATAGGAGCCGAAAATGGCGAGCCTGAAAAAGCGAACCAGGTTAAACTCAATTTCCACCCCCACTTCGGCCACAAAGAAAGCGACGGCTTCCTCGAAATTCGCCGGGTAGTATTCATAGGGATCCTGCCAGTCGGTCACATAGGAGAAGGAGGAGACACCACCTGCACCTATCAGTATGGGAAATGACAAGTGTACCGGAAACCACCCAAAAAGAATGGGTTCCATCATCAATCCTCCATATCCCCCTGCCACGGAGTAATTCAAATCGTTGGTTGTGTTGTAGACCGGATCATTTACAAATCCGTATCCTCCCATGCCCAGTCCGAATCCGTGACCTATGACCCATTCACCCCGTCCACCCATAAGCAGGGCGTCGCGACCGTTAATCTGGGTATATCCCACAGAGAAGGCACCATACCCTCCACTGCCTGAGTTTGGATTGAAAACAGTCTGCACCTCTCCGGGGCGTCTTTTCTGTTTCTCTGCCGGGGTCTCTTTTTTGTCTTCCTGACCCATGATTACCGGCACTGCCAGTGCCATGATTGCGATTATTGCTGCGATCTTTTTCATATCTGTTATTGTTTATTTAGAATCTATATTTTACACTAAACCCAAAGTCCCAAAAGTTCACTCCGAAGAGTTGCTTCAGTGAAATTTCCATAAAGGGCTGGTAACTGACACCAAAAGTTATGGGTGTGTCTACCAGCCTGTATTCAATAGCCACATAGCCGTTGAAGCCAACGACCGGGGTAAATATCTCCCTTCCAAAGTAGACCTCCGTGAAAAATAATTTGTAGCTGTCGGTGAAATAAAACCCCGTATGTGCACCCATTCCATAGATAAAATCCCAGTTTCCATACCGGTCCATTCCTATCTCCAGGTGCTCCTGTCTGATTATCTTAAATATGGCTCCCTTGTCACGGTATCCAATCTGACCCTCGTAGGAGAGGTCCTCCGAGAGGTTCACCCTGAATGACACTCCAGATGTATATCCCAGTCGTATTCCAACTTCTTTTATTTCGCTCTGCGCAAATAGTGCGGCAGGTAAGCAGAGAAGTATGATGATGTAAAGTTTTTTCATATTCTTCTACTTATAAGAGATGTTGATAAAACACTTTTGCAGGGCATCGATATTCACCTGTCCGCGTGGTTCATCCGATCCCACTCTTCCCACGGTTTTGTACAGATCATCCCCGTCAAAGGACTCCTCGTCCAGCGATTTGCTTTCAGGAAGCCTTAGCACCGATTTCCTGTGGTGGAGGATGTCAAAGCCAAAACTTGCCTCTTTGTCGAACATCAGAGTAATGTCTGTGTAGTCCGATTCCACAAAAACCTTGGTGAATCCGGGCTCAATGTGCTCGATGGTCAACTTTCCGTACTTCATATATACATCACTTTCCCTGAGGAAGTCATAGACCCATACTGTGCTGAAATTGCTCTTGCCATAGAGATACTCCACCTTTTTGAAGTAGAGTTTGTCGCGCCGGGAGTTGATCTTTACCACATTCACACTATCCACATTCAGCTTGGATGATTTGCTGTCCAGATCCAGCTGACCCGCCTCATTCAGCACCAGGTCCGAATAAGAGAGCTTCATAGTGCTGGAACCCAGCGATTTGATCATTCCATTGGCGAAGCTCAGCGAGATGGAGGAGTTTCCCTTCAGGCTGTTTGCTTTCAGTACTCCGTTGGAGAGATCGATGTCCACCTGACCCTCCAGGTCGTCCATATAGATATCACCAAACTTATTGGTAAGGACCACATCCATATAGGCAGGCACATAGACCATATAGTTGATCTCCACCTTCTTGTTGGTGCCCGATATGGTGTTGCTGATGGACTTAATCTCGGAAGCAATGCGTCCCTTTTCACTATCAATCACTGTTTTTGCTATGATATAGGTTTTGGTCCCTGTGAAGTCTATTTTTACATCTTCTTTTAACTTCTTTAGTTTGGCGGTGCTCGATTCGGTGAGGTGGATATCCACATCCACCGCTACAGAATCCTTTTCCCAGGTGACCACCTGAATTTTACCGTATTTGTTCATCACCTCAAGGGTCGTCTCCCTGGAGGCAGGAAACCTCTTGTTCACGCTGTGGCTGTCCGTCAGGTTCTGAGCCGAGGCAACGGTAGTGCCCAGCATCATAGCCCAGAGGAACAATAGCCTCGCGGTTCTAAAGAGAATATGATTCATCGTTCTCATAATCTTGATTCTCCTTTTCTTTTAATTGATTAAGCAGGTCTTCCAGTATTTCCAGTTTCACCCGGTAGTTGAGGATCATGGCCTCTATCACCTCCGGGTTGGAAACATTGTCCTTCAAATCCTCCTTTAGATCCAGGTACACCTCGTCCAGCTCTTCCATGTCGGCTGTAAGCATTCTTAGTGCACCGGGATTTTCCATAAGGAAAGGCTTTAGCTCGTCGTAGCGCTGAGTAACCATCTGGCTGTAATACTGTTCAGTTTCCTGAATCT
>JAOZUK010000061.1:0-1296 GCA_029938715.1 Bacteroidales bacterium
TTATAATACAACCAGCTTCCTGATCATAGTGGTATTTTGCATATGAATCCGGATAAGATAATTACCTGAAGGGATATGTGACACATCCAATGAAACTAATCCAGAAGAGCATTCTTTTTCCATGATCACCTCTCCGCTAGTATCAATCAATTGAACATGAGCTTTCTTGCGTAATTTCAGATAGACCTTTTCGGATGAGGGATTTGGATAAATCCCCACCTTTGACGGTGTCGCTTCATTTAGCCCAGTAATCCTGTTCATGATGATGGTTCTAAGAAGGTCATTATCTTCCATGAAGAGAGTTATGGGGGCTTCATTGAAACCAGGAGCAGACACTTTACAGGTCAATTCTTCCCAGGGCCGAACCGTATCGAACATCGCCGCACCTTCAGTTCCGGTAACAGTTTTTCCATAACTACCCATGCTCACTTCTGCTCCTTCTATGGGATCGGTACGGTCAGTGACTGTGATGAATACTGAGAAGGTGGTAAGCTCCAGAGCTACAACAACACTTACGTCCTTATCATGCACTGTTATAGAATCAGTGAAAAGATCATAACCCTCAGCGGTGACGGTATAAACCAGGGTTGTCGGTGGAAGGATTTCTGCAATTTCAATCCGGCCGGAAGAATCTGTTACCAGGGTATCAAAGCCCTCGAATACCACCTCTGCCCTCTGGATGGGGAGATTTCCATCGGTCACCTGGATAAGAACGGAAAATAGTTCAGATAATTCAGCTGTATAGGAGAGCGTAAAATTTCTAACAAGATCTCCTTCGTTATAAATATTTTGATAACTGTCCACCCAATGCCTGAACAAATAGCCTGGCAAATCTGGTGCTGGCAGCTGAAATTCACTGGTACCAGAATAATTGTAAAAAGTATGATAGTCGATTGAAATCAACGAATTACATGCAAGTAGATCAATGACCTTCAGAGGGTTTTTGTAGAAGGCATGGACCCCAAGGGATGAGAGGGATGAACATGAATCCAAATCGAGGTTTTCAATTCTGTTTATTCTGAATGATCCAATCCCTATTTTCTCAATGGTGTGAGGCAGTGCAACATCAACGATTTCCTTGCCTTCAAAAACTCCGGTCGGTTTTCTCCCAAATGAAAAGTCCCATGGTTCTCCATCGGCGATTCCTCTAACAACCTGACCATCCAGAGTATCCGGGATGATGATATGGAGCAGTGCAAAATTGTATGAACAGGATTGAATCATGCCTTCATTGACTTCAACATCATCATCTCTTAAGGTATAGGATACTGATAAATAGTAATACGAATCCAAATC
>JAOZUK010000061.1:1396-24121 GCA_029938715.1 Bacteroidales bacterium
GTTTTCTTGAAATGCGCTTTCCCCGATAAATTCCATGGTCGGGGGCAGCGAGATGCTGCTCAGGTAATTCCCCCAAAATGCATTGGGGCCAATATGAGTAAGCCCGGAGGGAAGTACAATACTTTCGAGATCCCTTTCATGAAATACACCACTGTCAATTCCTGTCACTAATTGTCCATCCAGCGTATCCGGGATCACCACATCTTTTCTGAAAGGGTATGAACAAGACTCAATTACCCCGTTTTTTACGATCACATCATGATCTTTCAGCACATAGGGTACAGGAATATAATAGGAGGATTCCAGATCAGATACGGCCTCGCCTCCGACATATTTATTGCCGTTGGAACTCAACCATGCAGAGTCAGGATTCAGGTCATTTGTGGGTAAAATAAAACTATCAATTGACAGGCTGTCTCCCGGTCTTCCTTTGAATGCATTGCCTCCAATATATGATAAGGCGTTGCATCCTGCGAGATTCACAAATGATAGATTATTCAGATAAAATGCTGAATTGCCAATGGAAACCATAGCCTTGCTAGCTCCCAGGTCCAGTACGGAAAGATCATTCTCTGAAAAAGCATGGTCACCGATACTTATTAATTCTGTACATAGGTTAATATCAATATTCCACACTCTATTATTATAAAATGCATAACTCCCTATTTTCTCAAGGGTTACGGGTAGGCAAATACTGGCCAATTCCTTACCAGCAAATACTCCGGTAAGTTTATACTGATCCGCAATTCCGGTAATGCGTTGTCCATTCAGTGTATCGGGGATGACAATATCCTTTATCATGAAATCATATGAACAGGATTGAATGACTCCATTTTCCACAATAACGTCATCACCCTGGAGAGTATATTGTGCTGTAATTGCCTGTCCCATAAGCAAGGCAAAGCCAAGGCCCAGTAGTGTAGTTTTCATGCTTGAAAGTGTTAGTCTGTTTAAAGCAACAATAATGCATTGAGACCAGGTCCCGAGTACTAAGAGGGTGAAGCAATCCGGCTTGGCACTTTTCAGATTGTTCTCTTCAGGGATCCAAATTATACTTTGTAAGTTAAGGCATAAATAAGGCGAAGTCAATTATCTGGGTTATACTTAAGGCTTTAGATCCCTCTCCCAGTAATCTAAAATTCAATTTTATAGTAGAAAATCGGAAGTATACCCATGGTGGAATAACGGTTCAACAGTATCTTGCATTCAGGATAATTGGGACTTAAAATACCAGGCTAAATACTGTTTCTTTATTCGGTATGGAACTAACTGTAATGGTCCCACTATGTAGTCTCATAATTTGCCGTGACAGACTCAGTCCAATCCCTGATCCGTTATTTTTTGTGGTATAAAACGGAATAAATATATCATCAATAATATCTGATGGAATTCCATTTCCGTTGTCCTTAACTACTATTATTACTCTGTTTTCAATATTTCTGAATGCACTCACATGTACCTTGCCGTCGTGAGAATTCCCCAGAGCTTGAAATGCATTTTTAATCAGATTAATCAAAACCTTTTCCAGTAAACCAAAATCGGCTGTTAGTTCAAGGGTGTTTGGTGAGCTATTAAATACTAAAGCAATGGTATTTGAATCAGCTTCTTCTATTAGTAGAGTTTGAACTCTGTCGAACATATCACAGATTGGGAATTTCTCAAATCTGGGTTGTGGCAATGCTGTCAGACTTCTATATTTACCTACAAAATCAATTAATCCTCTACCTGTAGTTTCAATGGTATCCAGGCTATCAACTGTTTTATGCAGCAAGGCATCATCTAATTCATCCTTTTTCATAATTGAGCCCGTACTTTTCCTTACAAAATATTTTTTAGTTGTGTTTGCCAGGGATGTTATGGGGCTGATAGAATTAGATATCTCGTGTGTTAATACCCGAATTAATTTTTGCCAGGAATCCAGTTCGTTTTGCTCCAGTTCTGTCCGGATATTCTGAATGGATAAAAGATTAAGAGTCTCCTTTTCAGATTTGAATATGCTAAGTTTTAATGACAGAAACAGTACTGATTGTTTCGATATTACTTTAACCAATTGTTGATTATCTGGTTGTAATTCCGAAATACGCCTGGAAAGTTCAGGATACTTAATGGTAATATCACGTATGTTACTAAGCTGATTTATCTGTAATAATCCCTTTGCAGCATTGTTAAAAATCTCTACATTTCCATCTCTTGTGTATGAAATCAAGCCTACACCCACATGCTCAACCAGATTATTCAGGAATAAACTTTGCCGTGCGTTTCGTCTTCGCATTTCAGCAATGGTATTATTAAGTTCATTCAGTGAGTTATTAAGGGAATCGAAGATTTTTCCTTCATTCTCATGCGAATAAATAAGTGCAGAATCTTCGTTACGCACAGAATTGAAAAAATGAGCCAGCTTACGATTAGTCTTATTAACATAATGTACTAAGGAATATACCTGATATATGATGAGTATACCAATTCCAATAAGACTTAAGTAATACTCTTTGTGCAGGTAGGGAATCACTGAGATAAAAGCAAAGGAGCTAATTATTATGAGTATTATCCGGATCAGAATTGCGGAGAAGAGACTTTTACTATACATACAATGGCATCTAAAGTTTATGTTTCTGAATCTTGTTATAGAGTGTTTGTCTGGCAATATTCAACTCTTTGGCTGTTTTATAAATATTCCCCTTATTTCTTTCAAGGGCCTTCAGTATACCGTGTTTCTCAATTTCGCTAAATGTAACAGGTGTATCTTCAGAAAATTTCAATGCTTCCTGCCTGGGTAGATACAAATCATCAGGCTTTAAAATATCGGAATCACATAAAATTACGGCTTTCTCGATGGTGTGTTGCAACTCTCTTATGTTTCCCGGCCATTTATAATTCTTTAAAATTTTAAAAGCGTCTTTATTCAGTTTCAATGAGTTCTTTCCATACTTTGCTTTGAAAATTTTAAGAAAGAAATCTGTTAGTTCCAAAATATCATCACCACGATCCCGCAATGGAGGAATAGTTATCTCAATGGTATTAATCCTGAAGAACAAATCTTCGCGAAATAAACCTTCTGAAATCATCTCCTTCAGATTCTTGTTTGTTGCGCAAATTAATCGGGTATCAAATTCTTTGGGAGTATTTGCTCCAATTCGTGTAAAAGTTCTGTTTTGCAGCGCAGATAATAATTTGGCTTGCATAGAGAGTGAAAGGTTTCCTATTTCATCTAAAAACAGTGTTCCATCAGTAGCTATTTCAAAGCGTCCTCTTCGCATCTCTTTTGCATCGGTGAAAGCCCCTTTCTCGTACCCAAACATTTCGCTTTCAAATAAAGATTCGCTTAAAGAACCCATATCCACACTTATCAGTATTTCCTGATTTCGGATTGATTGTCGATGTATCTCACGGGCAACCAGCTCCTTTCCTGTTCCATTCTCACCAAGTATAAGGATGTTTACATCAGTTCCGGCTACTTTCTTAATGGTTTCATGAATTTCTTGCATTACTGATGATGATCCTATTATACAAGAATACTTCTTATCAATTTTTTCAACCAATGACTTTTGCTTTTCCTTTAAGGACTCAACTTCAAGTTTTGATTTCCGTAGATTACAGGCTGCGTTTAAGGTGGCAAGCAATTTATCGTTGTCCCATGGTTTTACCACAAAATCTGCGGCCCCTTCTTTTACTGCCCTCACAGCCAGATCAACATCTCCATAAGCAGTGATTGGAATTACAATGGCATTCGGATCCAGTTTAAGAATTTCTTTCATCCAGAATATGCCCTCGTTTCCGGATTGCACACTCGCCGAAAAGTTCATGTCTAACAGGATGGCATCATAATCATTTGATCTGAGTAAACCTGGAATCAGGTTAGGGTTGCTGGCGGTATGAACTTCATCAACTTCCATCTCAAGTAAACGGCTTAGCGCTGTAAGAATGTTCTTATTGTCATCAACGATCAGGAGTTTTCTTTTTTTTGCAGACATGGATGCAGGATTCTATTGCACGATTCACTATTTTTTTGGACTTATGTGTAAATGTATCTGATTTATCAATAACTGTCTAAATATTAGTCAGTAAATGTCCAGATATTAGTCAGTGGAACTGTTGGTGTATATGGCGATAAAAGACATAACAGGCTATTATATAGCGATATAGGTATTTGCGGTATGCTATTTGACATATAGGAGTCAAAGTTTTTAAATTATGATTAAGAACTACATTATTATCGCTTTCAGAAATATAGTAAGGTTTAAACTTCATTCAGTGATCAATATCGGGGGACTTGCCATTGGGATTTCCATATTTACGCTTATAATGATCTACGTAGTGAGTGAGTTAACTTACGATAAGTACCATGAGAATTACGATAAAATATATCAGGTAAGTGTTTTTGATGAACTGCTAACAACAGCTCATTTAGGGTATACAATGAAAGAAAGTTTCCCTGAAATAAAGCATCTGGTTCGTATCGATCAACATTATGGGGGTGGGAAAAATGCCTATTTAAAGCAAGAGAATTCCGATAAACTTGTTGAGTTTAAAGATATTATTTATGCTGAACCTGATTTTTTTAATATGTTCAGCGTTAAGAAAGTTTCTGGTGATTTAACGGATGCATTGGTTAATCCCTACTCACTTGTATTAACAGAATCATCGGCAATTAAACTTTTCGGGAGCACTGATGCTGTAAACAAAAGCATTGGTTTCGTAAGCGGAGAAGGAAAAATCAGGCATAATTTCACAATCACAGCAGTCATTGCAGATGTTCCCGATAATTCATCTATTAAATATACTGCCATAGCATCGTTTATAACACTTAATGATATTAAACCGGGGGGTATTGAAGTTGATCAGGATCACTATAATTGGGGGTATCTAACATTTATCACCTTACATGACAACATTGAAGTGAATGATTTTGTAAAAAAGGCGCGTGCCGAATTTGTTAATTTTATTTGTGAAAAAAATGATGTTGATCCTGAAAGTGATGAGGTAAATGAAATTACTATGGAGATGGTTCCCCTGGGTAAAGCGTCTTTTTATGGGAATAATAAGCTTCAGTTTATATCCTTGATTATTCTTATAGGTGTTCTTATTCTGGTGATTGCTTTAATCAACTTCATCAATCTTTCCCTGGCAAAATCATCCTTAAGGAGTAAAGAGATCGGCCTTCGGAAAGTGGCTGGATCTTCTCGTAAACAACTCATAATCCAGTTTATTAGTGAAGCCATTGTACTGGCATTTATTGCGGTTTTTGCTTCCATTATTCTTACAGAAATTATAAAGCCATTATTCATTAAGCTGATCGGAAAAGACCTGTCTATCGGATATCTCGATGAACCAAAAATTCTACTGATCTTTCTTGCGGGGACCATTGTGATTGGTGCTCTTGCCGGATTTTATCCCGCCATTGTTTTATCCCGTTTTAATCCAATAAAAACGCTTAAAAATGAAATGACAACTGGTAAAAAGGGTATGGTATTTAAACAATCATTATCCATCATTCAAATTACAATATCGCTTGTATTAATTATTGGAGTGATTATTATTTCGAAACAGATAAATTTCATGAAAACAAAGGATTTAGGTTTCGATAATACAAATATCATCTACTTCTCTTCAAATGATGATATCAATGAAAAATATGAACTATTTAAGCAAAGAATCTTAGAAAACCCTGCAATTTATAGTGTCTCCCGTGCAGGGGGTGAATTTGGACAGCGATATCATATTACCGATGAGGAGGAGTTTAATGGAGCAAAAATATCTTACCAGGCTATGGTTGCTGACCCTGATTTTGTTGAAACCATGGGTCTTGAAATAATAGAGGGTAGAAATTATCTTTGGGACAGGGCAAGTGACATTGGAGCAATGCTTGTCAATGAAACCGCTGCCAAAGAGTTTGGTGTTGACAGCATTATCGGATACCGGATGTCAATGTTAGGCCATCCCCAGCATATAGTTGGTATTTATAAGGATGTTAATAACGAATCGTTTCATGAAAAAATAGGCCCAAGTGTATTAGTGAACTACACTATAATGTTACACAGTATTAATATCAAACTCAACCGGCATAATACGAAAGCAGCCATCGATCATGTGGAGAAGGTATGGAATGAATTCATACCTGATGTTCCGTTTCAATATAATTTCCTTGATGATAAATACGATAAATTGTATGAAAAAGAGACAAAGTTCGGCTTGGTCATAAAGTTTTCTGCTCTGTTTTCAATACTGATTGCTTGTTTGGGATTGTTCGGGATGGTTTCATATACCAGTGAAAGACGGAAAAAGGAGATCGGAATCCGGAAATCAAACGGGGCATCAGCGGGAGATATTATGATGCTCCTTCAGATCGGAATTGTAAAATGGCTTGGGATAGCCACCATCCTTGCCTGCCCTGTTGCATATTATGCTACAGATAAATGGCTACAGGATTTTGCTTATCGAACATCTATCAATATCGGGGCGTTTGTTTTAGCAATTTTCATCGTATCTGCGATTTCTTTACTGGCAGTGACCTTTGTAGTTTTAAAAGCAGCCAGGACAAATCCTGCAGCGTGTTTACGGTCTGATTAAAACAGATAGAATTCAGAGTGAACACTCCTTCACTCCTGTCAGATTTGCAACCCTTAAAATCTTCTATTGTCATTAAGGGTAGTAATCTAAATTGAATAAATCATGATGAATATAAAAAAGTTAGTAGCCGGAATAGTTCTGGCTCTTACCATGGCGGGTACCACATTTAGTCAGGATATAACTCAGGTTGTACGGGGAAAAATCGTTGATGAAGAGTCACAAATGCCATTACCCTTTACTACGATTGTCATCTTAACCTTAGACCCGGTAATGGGAACCATTTCAGATGATAACGGTTTTTTCAGACTGGATAAAGTGCCAGTGGGAAGGCACAATATCCAGGTATCCTTTATGGGATATGAATCGAAGGTGATTCCAGAGCTTCTTATATCATCAGGAAAAGAGATTGTACTTGAAATAGGATTGATAGAGAAGGTCGAAATGATGGACGAAGTGGTAGTGAAAGCATATACCCAAAAGGATAAACCCCTGAACAGTATGTCGACAGTTAGTGCACGTTCTTTTTCAGTGGAGGAGGCACAAAGGTACGCCGGCGGATTTGATGATCCTGCGCGTCTGGCTTCATCATTTGCTGGAGTGGCCACCGGATATCTTGATGACAATGCAATTATCGTTCGCGGCAATGCACCCAAAGGACTGCTCTGGAGACTTGAGGGTATAGAAATCCCCAATCCTAACCACTTTGCAAATATGACAACCTTTGGTGGAGGAGGCGTATCCGCTTTGAGTAGTTTAATGCTTGCCAACTCCGATTTCTTCACCGGGGCTTTTCCGGCCGAATATGGGAATGCCATGTCGGGTGTATTTGACATAAAATTAAGAACAGGGAATAATGAGAAACACGAACATGCGGTACAAATTGGGGCTTTAGGTCTCGATCTTTCCTCTGAAGGGCCCTTTTCAAAAAATGGCAGAGCCTCCTACCTCTTTAACTACAGGTACTCCACTTTTGGATTGATCAAGCCAGTTCTGCCTGAGGAAGCTAATATCCCGGTTTATCAGGATCTGAGCTTTAAGATCAATCTACCCACTGCCAAATCAGGTATCTTTTCACTCTGGGCATTAGCGGCTGACGATAAAATCAAATTTGAAGCAGACGCGGATACCTCGGAGTGGAGTTTTACTCATGATCAGGAGGTTGGGTATGCCACACAGAGAATGGGAGCCATTGGTCTTAATCACAGGTATATTCTGGGTAGTAAAACATATTTGAATTCCACGCTGGCCCTATCGGGAGATTATACCGAGTTTGTAACAGACTACCTTGATTTTGATCTCACCCCAAATGCATCTCAATACATTAACAACCTGAATACAAAATATACACTGACATCCACACTCAACCATAAATTCAGCGCTAAACATACCAATCGAACAGGATTCATTGTAAACAATCTGCACTATAATAATTTGCTGAAATATGCACCCTCAATTGGTGATGATCTGGTGACTACAGCTGATGAGGATGGTTCATCAAACCTCATCCATCTCTATAGCCAGTCAAAATTTAATCTATCCTCCCGGTTTGTATTAAACCTGGGAATGCATGGCCTCTATTTTGATATGAATAAAGAGGTGGTATTGGAGCCAAGAGTGGGAGCCACATACCATCTCACGAATCGTCAATCCATAAGTCTGGCCTATGGGAAACACTCACGGCTTGAACCGCAAAGTCTCTATTTTGCACGTGTGATGGAGGACAGTGAGGTAACATACCCAAATAAAACACTGTCCTTATCCAAGGCTCATCATTTTGTGCTTGCCTATGATATTAACCTGAGCCCTAATGTCAGGTTGAAAGTGGAGCCCTATTTTCAGTATCTCTATGATATACCAGTGTCACCAGACAGCAGCTACTCGGCGATTAATATGGAAGCTGATTGGTTCTTTACGAAGAAATTGGTCAACAGTGGTACCGGGACTAATTATGGGATTGATCTTACCCTGGAGCGTTTCCTGAAAGACGGATTCTACTATTTGTTCACAGCCTCTTTATTTGAGTCAAAATATGTGGGGGGGGATGGAATTGAAAGAAGCACAAGATATAATTCCAATTATGTTGTGAATGTGCTGGTTGGTAAGGAGTGGACCATGGGGATTTCAAAAAACAAATTTCTGGGTGTCAATGCAAGACTTAATTTGCTGGGTGGCCAAAGAGTATATCCCCTGGACAGAGCCTCGTCCTTAACCCATGGAGAGGTGGTTTACGACTATTCCAGACCATTCGAAGATCAAAAACCAAATATAGTTCACCTGAATGCTTCCATTACCTATCGGATTAATAAAAAGAAGCATGCAAGCATCTGGTCTTTACAAGTGCTGAACCTGTTGGGGGCAGAGGAACACTATGGATATTCCTACAATTACAGAATGGACCAACTTGAGGAAGAAAAGGTAGTAGTGGTTGTCCCCAGCCTGAGTTACAAAATTGAGTTCTGATTGGGACGGGGCTGTGTGCATTTACCTGCTGTAGTATCTTTTGGCGGCTCGCCTGTTATTCTTTCTCCGCTTGTAGGCCTTTTTAGAATCGTAGAAACCCTTGTTCTTGTAAATATTTTCCCCCTCCATCATCAATAATCCTCGTCTCTGGTTAGCAATAGTGGCTTTCCCTGATGTGGCACAGGAGGCTGCAGTTAACATGATCAAAAAAGAAAATAGGATGACGATAGCTCTTCTCATGGCAATATGTTTTAGTAATAGGATTTGGCCTTAACAAAACATAATCGACAACAGAGATCAACTCTTCTCTTGAACTCTTGGCTTTTGATCGTTATACGAGAGCAGGGGGATTAAGGTTCCATTGAAAAAGGATTTGGGATTTTAATCAGGTCCTCTACTATTTTTCCATTCTGTTCAAACCGGGCAAGCGTATATATATTTCCGTATGGACCCACGGCAATGGAATTCACATAGGTTGGTCTGCCTCCATCTTCATAAAAAACAGGGCCATGATCGATATATTTTTTCTTCGGGATATCAAAGGTTATCAGATGAAGGTTCTCCAATCCTTTTGCTGCACCCATGGCAATATGTTCCTTTCCTTTTACCCGTTGACCATCAATGTATATGGGTCCCCCGGTGAGATAATATATGGTACGACCATCCGGTCCAAGCTGAAATCCCAAATAGCCATAACTGAATTGATCAAACATCCCACTTTTTTTTGATGGCTCCGATGTAATCCGTTGCACCAATTCAACTTCCGGGTTATGGGGATCAATCTGGAATAACCACCCGGAATTCCCATGTACTCCATATGCAACCTGCTCAGGAGGATACCAGAAAATGCTCCGCCAGTTGTACCCCATGCTTCCCGGTCCGGTGGGGTCATATTCCCCGAAATAATCAATATCCAGACTCACATCAGGAATTTTTGAAATTGATACTGAGTCGGGATGATAGGTAAATATATCTCCTTCTGCTGTAGAGTAATAAACGCCTCCGTTCTCCTGGTCAATAAACATGGAGCGACACAAAACACGATAGTCATCCCCGGGCATTCCAGCTTCTCCGTTCTCCGATATTCTTCCAAGATTGATTAAGCGGTCACTGCTGATATCATAATGGATGAAATATCCTGTTGGCCAGGTGATTCCATAAATCTGCCCACGCTCCCTGTCCATTTCCATGGTAATAATTCCTTCCCCTTCCGGGGCAATGGCCAGATCTTCAAATGTGCCGTTTTTAAGATCGTATGACAATATATGACCGCCCGGATAGAGCTTATATCCATCCGGACTGTTTTCCGGTAATCGTTCCATGCCATCGATAATTTCATAATATCCCACGTGTGTTGCGAAAAACAGTTTATTCTCTTTTTCATAAAACCTGACATGGCTTTTTCCCTGAGAAATTGCATGCATCTCTTTTTCGCCGCAGATATCAGTCAGATCAGCCAGAAACTCGATGCTATCCAAAGTCGGGTTATAAGCATAAACCTGCCCCCCTTTATCAATGGTTGCAGAAGAGAGCACATAATATATTTTTCCATCGCTGGCAGCAGAAATGGCATTATAGGTATCATGTGCCAGGTCAAATCCGGAAAAGTACTTCTTTGCAATAAGGGAATAATTCTTATCGGTCAACTTCCTTACTCTGTTCTTCAGGTCTTCCGATTGCGGGACACCTGCCTGCTCAGCCAATCTTACAATTTCCTGAATGATCATGGATTCAATAACGGGTTTCCATGTGCCGGGTAATCCATACACCATTTGTGATACCATACTTTCGTAGCCTCCTTCTTCAAGGATTGTGACAGAAGGGATATAGGCCATATCATCGTTGGAATAGGCTATCACAAAAATATCCTGGCCGAAGATCTGTTTGAGTTTGTTTGCATATTCCACGACCACTTCGCCTCCCATATTAACTACAATTTGATCTCCCATATGCCAAACCTGTAGCGGATAAGGATAAGAGCTTATGAAGGATTCATCCTTCTCAATTTTATCAATCATATTTTCTGCCCATCTTATTTGATAGGTTTGATAGGCCGATGTATCTTGAGTGATCTCAAGCAGTTCATCTTTTGAGGGTGGTGGGTTCAAAGGCAATTCAATTTCGGAATAGCTTGTAGAAAGTTGTGGCGACAGTTCCCGCATATCTTCCTCCAGCACCCTCTCGACCGCAGCTGCCAGCTCCTTTCCGTACTGCCGTGCCAGTCCAACAGAACGGCGGGGCAGGGGATTTTGATCTGCGCCGGCACCCTGAAAAAATAGTGCTGTTGCACCCCGATGCGATTTTTCCAGCTCTATCTGTGCAAAACCAGGGTAATCCCCCGACCATTCATATGCATCCAGAACAGTTGGATGACAGGCATATCCAAAAGCTACGGCCATTAAATCGCCATGCTTATCAACTACTTTTATGACCGGAACAGCATGATCGTTCGGCCCTTTTAATTCTGTTTGCGTGTTTAAAGTGGCTGCTTGATTATTGCGCCGGTTTACCTGAAATCTTGTCACCCCATTTTGAGCATAGATCTGTACCGGCTCCATGGAGCGAAATGCTTCGCCTGCCAGGGCAACAATCTGATCAGCCAACTTGTTGGAATATTCTTCAATGGCACTTAATTGATGCTGATCAAGCGGATAGATATCGTATAGTGCATCCTTTAGAACCGGGCCGGAATGGGTATGTGTACTATTGAGTATGATCTGGGCTCTTGAAAGATTAAACTCGGTTTCCAGTTGATCCCGGATCTGATCCGATAAAGCTTTTGGAAATCCAAGTAAGTCTGTAGTGATCAGTATCGCCTGTTTTCCGTTTGCATCTTCAATAGCCAGAGCTTTTGCCCATAGATCATGTAAGGTACCCTCGGACTGATGGTCGCGGGCTGCGTATCCTGCCAGCCACATGGACTGCTCTGGCGTAATCACCATTCGTGCAACTCCAGCCCGCCATTTTGAGGCAAGGTGGTTTGAATCACAGAGGGCATCTGCAGAAAAGAGAGCCAGAACAAAGAAGATAGAAACAACAGGAAAAAGTATGGTCCGTTTCATAATAGCTGCTTTCGATTATCATATACTTTTTGAACAGCATTAATAATATCGTCCATATCCTTGCGCTCTGCCAATAACATGTTTTGGAAAAACCAGACAGCCTCGCGGGTCAGTTGATCATTGTCAGGGAGCTCATGCAACTCTTCTCTGTACCTGTTCAGTCTCTGTTCAGAAAACAACCTTTTAAATCCTCTCGAATTCAAAGCTTCTTCCATTAATCCGTCGTTGTACTGTGCCTCGTAACCACTGGAACATGGTATTCCTTCTGCCGCAAGAGCAGCCAGAAATTTCTTCCGTGGGAGATCATCAAAATGCTCTTTTTTATAGCGGAAAGGATAAATATGGTAAGCAGACTTTGTAGCGCCTTCAGTGAGTTTATAGGGTATGACACCCGGTATATTTTTTAATTTTGAATCCAGGTAGAGGGCATTTTCCAGGCGTTTTTCAGCATCCTTTTTTACACGCTCCAGCTGAGATAATAAGATGACTGCCTGAAACTGCATCATTCTTTTGTTTCCACCGAGAAACGGATAACCGGTGAATTCTGAGCCGGTTTTTCCATAGGGCCTTCCACAATTATGGTAAGAGTGACATCGATCCATGATAGTTTCATCATCTCCTGCAACAGCCCCTCCTTCTCCGGCCGGAATATTTTTAGAGTTCTGGAAACTAAAGCAACCCAGATCACCAATTGTCCCGCACATTTTATCCTTATATTCAGCAAGCCAGGCCTGACAGGCATCTTCAATCACCAAGAGATTGTGTTGCTGTGCAATTGCCATAATCCGGTCCATATCAGCGGGCAGACCAAAGATATGTACAGGAAGAATGGCTTTGGTACGTTCTGTGATCTTCTCTTCAATTTTGTGTGGATTTATAGTAAATGTTTCCTGATCGGTATCGGCAAAAACAGGAAGTGCCTTCTGGTTAAAAACCACATTGTAGGTTGCAATGAAAGTATATGGAGATACAATCACCTCATCGCCTGCATCAACACCCAGAACGTGCAGGGCTGTTTCCAGTGCCGTTGTTCCGCTTGATGTAGCAAGAACCCGTTTGGATCCGATAAGAGTGGCATATGCTTTTTCAAACTCATCCACTTCTGTACCTCTCATGCGGAACCAGTCTCCACTGCGGAGGACTTCTAACATTGGTTTTTCAGCTTCAGAATTCCATGCAGGCCATTTCATCCAGCCATTGGTTCTGACTGGTTTGCCACCATTGATGGCAAGATCAGATGCTGCCCCTTCACTGGAAATACCTGATGCTGGCATCTGGGATGATAATAAAGCTCCAGCTGCTCCTGTAGAAACGTTCGTAATAAATTTTCGTCTGCTTAGTTTGCTGCGTTTCATGGTAAACGGATTTGATGTGGAAGTAATCAAACTTATGGAAGTAATTTATGCATTTTTTTAGAATATTTAATGGACCATCCATGCCCGCACTACAGCTTATTGATCATTTGTAGCACCTGTGACGTCAGAGGCGTTTCAGAACCGGGCATCAGATGGGTCACCTTTACCTCATATCCACCCTCTGTATAAGCCTTATCGGTGCAGATATATCCGCTTGATCCATTGCAGTGCGTCACGATATGTGTATTCTGGAAGGGCGACTGTTTCTTAATGTTAACCCCAATTTCATGCATAAGCTCCCCTGATATCCCTGCCAGCACCAGGTGTCCGATCCTGAAAGCGCTCAGATCAATCTCCACATCGGGACCACTCTCATATTCCTTTTGCGGAAAATGATCTTTGCCCTGCTTTTTCCCCGGCAGAACCAGGGTGGTATTATTGGCTTCAAGAGATCTCACCGGGGAACTTGATATTTGATTGTATGCTTCCCAGGCGGTTTTACCCACATGGTATCCTACTGCTTCAATCTCGTTAAAATCATTACCCGGCCCATAGATGGGATTGATATCACCCGAAGCACCTGCTGTAATGGCAACAACTACCTCTTCTCCAGCCTGTTTGTTAAAATACCTGGTTGCAGCCCCTGGCCAGTCACCGGTGATCTGGGTATTACCCGGACCGCTGGTGGTGGCATGACAGGGCCAGTTTATTAAAACAGCCAGGGTTCTGTCGTTAAAATCATCAAACCTCACAATGCTCACCTCATGGTCGCAGGGTTTATCGGAGGCTCTTCCCAGCCAGATACCCCCGTCAGCAAATTCAGCCCGGCGGTTAATATTCAGTTCACAATAACCTTTGCCGGTTCCCATGCGAATGGGAACAGGATTTTCCGAGGCCTGAACGGACAGACTGATGAACTTCTCCTGTAATTCCTTTACATAATTCTCCACGCTTTCAGGAACATCTCTCTCATAAGCCTTTGTAACGGGTCCTCCGTGGTTGTGAACTGCCGTTATCATAATATTATCAGGTGCAATGCCAATCCTGTTTGAGATCATCTCCCTGGTCTCAGCCACAAACCAGGAGGAATACCCGATCACATCTGCTGTGATTAGTAAAAGGGAATTCTCCGGACTTCTGAAATATAGTGCCGTGGCAAACAGCTGATCGTGAACGCCGCTAAATGGCAGTTTCCGTGAATCGTACCCACTCATGGGTACAGGAACCGCCGGGGTAATATTGACTTTGGCGGCACCCATCCGGACCTGTGTTGGGGCATCCTGGGCATGGTTTATGGAAAAGTTTCCCAGAAGAGTAAGAATGCATATACAGAATAAGTGGATTTTCTTCATGACGGAAGTTGTTTGTTTAAGTTAAAGCCGGCGTGAGCTTGCAGTGAATTTACTAAACGAGACTACCTGTTCCAAAATAATAATTGCCTATTTTTATTCAGACACTACAGTTTCATCAAAATCAATCACATGCAATTTCTCAGTCGAATCATTTTCAGGGGAATCACATTCCTCTTCCTGCTCACTTTCATTTCGTGTACTCAGAATGATGTAACCATCCACTTCGACAGTGAAAAGGAAGTTTCAGGGATGAAGTTTTCGCTGGAGGATATTTCCCCGGGATTGCCGGCCAATTGGGATGATTATAACTTTGTGGTCCTGGAGTTTAATATTAGCACACCACAGCGTTTTCAGGTGGGTTTCACCACTGAGACAGGTTACAATGAACTGCGGGTAATGAGTTATACCCCGAACGGATGGAACAGGCTGGCTATCCCGCTGAGTTTCTACAAAGATCCTCCTGCTGCCCGCAGTGACCTGGCAGCAACCTTTAACCAACCCAGGTATACCGGGTGGATCAACCTGACCGGACAGAGGAGCCCCATGAGGGGTGTGGACTCCATAGGTGTCAGGATGCATGCTCCCATCGGAAACCCGGTCATGAAACTGCGATCCGTCAGCCTGGCGAAAGAGGATCCGGGCGATCAGTACCTCGGCGAACTACCCGTGGTGGATGAATTCGGGCAGTATAACCTGGGCGACTGGGAAGGCAAAATTCATTCATTGGAACAGCTTCAGGAGGAATGGAAAGAAGAGGACAACCAGCTGGTAAACGAAGTTCAGTATGGGTATTCCGATTATGGGGGTTACCTGGATGCCAGGATTGATGAAGGTACCGGTTTCTTCAGAACCGAGAACATTGATGGCCGCTGGTGGTTTGTGGATCCTGACGGTTATCTCTTCCTCTCCCATGGAGTGAATTGTGTGGGACCAGGTGGTGGCGGTGGCGTCTACAGGCTCGAACATCGTCAGAACCTGTACAAGGAACTCCCACCCGAGATTCCGGGTCAGGAGACCGGCCGGTACCGTGCCGCTTCCTTCGGATCATGGAACCTCTTGCGTCGCTACGGGGAGGATTACAGGGAGAAGTCCATTGACAACATTCTCGGCCGGATGGACAGCTGGGGACTAAATACCATTGCCAACTGGTCAAGTAGAAGTGTTTACAACCAGAACCAAAAGGCCTTTACACTTCAGATGAGGGGCATTGGTATTGAAGGTGAACTCATGGGACTGGCTGATGTATATGCGACCGATTTCGCGGAGAAGGTTGATGAGGCGGTCAGGACCACGGTGGAACCCTACAGGGATAATCCATGGCTGCTGGGTTATTTCACCTTCAATGAACCCTCCTTTCTGGGGCGTGAGCCGAGACTTTGTGATCTGATCCTTGGTGGGAAGGATCGATCCATCAAAACGGAGCTACAAGAACATCTCGCCACGGCCGACACTCCTGAAAGCAGGATACAGTTTATCCACAACACGTTTCAGATCTTTATTGAAACCGTCGACCAGGCGCTGGAAAAGCACGATCCCAACCATCTTACGCTGGGAATCCGTTTCGGCCAGGAGGCAGAAAATGAAATACTGGAGTTATGTAAAGATGTCTTTGATGTATTCAGTTTCAATTGCTACGACCTTTACCCCAGCAAGGAGATGATGGACAGATTCACGGAGGTTACAGGCAAACCCATATTCATCGGTGAGTACCACTTTGGAACAGTGGACCGGGGTATGGCACAGTCCTTATGGCAGGTAAATTCGCAGGAGGATAGAGGAGTTGCCTATCGTTACTATACAGAAAAGGCATATGCACACCCTGGACTTATCGGCACCTCCTATTTCCAGTGGTGTGATCAGGATCTGACCGGGCGGGGCAATGACGGCGAGAATTATAACTGCGGACTGGTGGATGTGACCGACCGGCCCTATCCCTACCTGGTTGAAGCTGTGTCGGAAACAGCGAAAAGAATCTATAAGGTTCACACCGGCACCCTTCCCCCCGTCGATAAAGCCCCCACAAAGGCGCGGGGCCACCATGCCATTCCCGACCTTTGGAACGAATAAGCAATTCAATTACAAAATCCAGAAATAAAGCCTCTCCTTTTTGATCACTGAGAGTTAAAACTCTTCTACCTTAAACTTTTGGCCTCCGACTGAGGCTTCGTACATTAATCCACCGATGGCCATTGTTACGACCAGGATGCCATTCTCGTATTTTGCGTCGGCAGATACTCCTGATGCGAGTGCCACAGCGGATACCTGTGCTGCAAACTCATAACTCCCGGAGGAAAATTCATTATATTTTTCTGCATTCTCGAAGAAGATAACTTCAGCATATTTTTGGCCACCAGCCTGAAATCCGATTGTGATCTGTGTCATTTTGGTATCGGCAACAGCGGTTCCGCTTTTAAAAAGTGTTCCTTTTCCACTGGCACCCCCCACACCTAAACCGCCTTTTCCGATACCGGGAAATACCGCGTAGCCATAGGCTGATGAGAAGATCTTGCTCATCCCCGGATCTTTCTCATTAAATTCTTTGATTGTACTATTGGCTTCGCCAACATCATTTTTCTGTGAATAGGATGCCACTGAAAATATGAAGAGAATCAAAAGGATAGATTGGCTTTTTAATTTCATGAAAGGTCTGTTTTTGAAGGTTTATTTGTTAGATAACATTCGATCAGGGAAAATGTTTAGGAGGAACTTAGAAACATTGGGTCAGGGCTGATCGCCACCAGGAGTAAAAGGGGCCTTCCAATTCATCTATGGACGGGAAGGCATAATAGATGTAATCGTCATGGTTCCCCACGAAGAATCCATTTTTAATGGTTCGATATGAAAGATCTCCCTTGAACTGGCGAATCACGGTCTTGGTAAGACGATGTTCGGACAGTATCAATGTGCTTAGACAATCCTTCAGGTGATCCGGATTTGGATAAGGCAGGTCATGAATGGGTGCCTCCGGATGTCTGGCCAGTTTGTTCAGTTTTAATTCGACCATGAAAATGGAGGGTGCCGAAACCGGTTTTTTTGTATCGGTCAGGAATGCGATAAACTCGGGAGGAGATAGTTTGCTGGCTACCCTTGTGCTGATTGGATTGAACTGCTGGTAAAGGTGGGTTATATCCTGCTTATCGAGAGGAAATGGGACTGACTTCAGCTCCAGGACTTTCCCGTCGTCAGTGACCAGGTAGAGGTTCTTCATGGCCTCCAATGGGGTATTCTCAAGTACCCTGTAGATGGATAAATAGACAGAACGCTTGGGTTCCCCGTTCGCATTGGGAATAAGTCGCTCATTCAAATATTCCACCGGAAGTTCAGGCAGTTTTACTGGATTTAGCTCCAGGAAGATAGCCTGTCCGCGCAATCTTTTCTGGGTGCCGGTGGCAAGATAGTTTCCGAATTCAATCGGAGGAAGGTGTGATGCTACCAGCGATTCGGGTGTCATAGAAAGGTAAATGTGCTGTTTCATAATTGTTGGTTTAGGATGGAAAAAGCAAGATGGGCAGATTGGATTCCTGTAATATTCTTTTGAAGAAATTTGGTTTGAAGAGTTTCTCAAATATCCCTCGCTTATGAACAGTAAAGGAGAGAAGATTGATTTGGTTTCGGGAAGCAAAATCTTTCATGCCAAGATAAACATCATCGTCTTCTATTAACTGGCATTTGATATAATGTTGACTGTATTCTGTTTTAAACTGCATGTTTAACTCTTCCATTCGCTCTTTTTTGGCAGGATGTTTTTGTAAATAGTCCTTTACTATTTAGAAAAGTGAATGCCAAATTTGTTTATACGAATCCCCTGTTTTTTAAGGTCAGCGGATTTCATTCCTGTAAATACAAGCAAAGGGAGAATATAATTCGTTGAGAATATGAAGATCTGAAGTAGTGTAAAAAACTTTGTCTATTTTTATACATCATCATGGTCGCTGCAAAACCAAAATATCCAATACTCTACATCGATGATGAAGAGAATAACCTGATCAGCTTTAAGTCTACATTCAGACGAGAGTATAACATTCATGTGGCAACTTCGGGCCAGCAGGGACTGGAGATCATGGAACAAAATGAAATTCACCTGGTGATCACCGACCAGAGAATGGCTGAGATGACAGGGGTTGAATTCCTGGGAAAGGTCATGTTTCTTTACCCTGACTGTATGCGGATGATTATGACAGGTTTTAGTGATATGGACGCGATCATCCAGGCCATTAACAAAGGGAATATCTACCGTTATATTGCCAAACCATGGAACAGAGAGGAATTAAAAATCACCATTGATAGTGCCTTTGAAGTATACAATCTTAAAAGTCAAAACAAGCACCTGATTGAAGATCTGAAGGAGGCCAATCTTAATCTTGAACAAAAAGTTAAAGAGCGTACCCGGCAGATTGAACAACAAAGCAGGAACATTACCGACAGTATTCATTATGCAAGTCGGATACAAACTGCATTAATGCTTCCATCTGAGGAATTGGACAGGCTGTTGCCCTCCCATTTCATTTTGAACAAACCCAAGGATATTGTAAGTGGTGATTATTACTGGGTTTCCCATAAGGACAACAGAATAATTGTTGCAGTGGCCGATTGCACAGGACATGGAGTGCCCGGCGCCTTTATGAGTATTATGGGTATCAACTTGCTGAACGAAATAGTGAGTAAGACGGGGACCTTAAGGGCAAATGAGGTATTAAATGAGCTCCGGGACCATTTGATTAAATCGCTTGGTCAGACCGGGCACAGGTATGAAGCAAAAGACGGTATGGAGATGGCTTTATGCGTGGTAGATATGGAAAGTAAACAGTTGCAGTTTTCGGGTGCATTTCGCCCCATGTACCTCTTAAGGAAGGAGGAACTTATTGAGACCAAAGGCGACCGAATGCCAATCGGCATCTACAATGAGGAAGAGGTATCCTTTACCAACAAAGAGATACAGATCCAGGATAATGATGTTTTCTATCTGTTCACTGATGGTTATGTGGATCAGATCGGAGGACCCAATAAAAAAACATTCAAATCAAGGAACTTTAAAAAGCTGCTCAAAGATATTTACCAGAGACCACTGAAAGAACAGAAAGCGATTCTGGAAAAGGAACATAAAACCTGGAGGTCTGATATGGAACAGATCGATGACATCATGATTATGGGAGTAAAGCTCTCATTTAGTTAGCTGGAATGTTTTGAGTTCTTGGAAGTGAAATAATGAATTCGGTCCCTTTACCGGGCTCAGAAATAACATCGATATTTCCATTGTGTTTCTCGATAATTCCATAACTGATTGAAAGTCCCAATCCAGTTCCCTGACCCACATCTTTGGTGGTGAAGAAGGGTTCAAAGATATGTTCTTTTACTTCCGGGGGCATCCCTTTTCCATTGTCTTTAATAATGATCTTGATACCAATAGCACTACTGACGGTCTGAATAATCAACTCACCTTTCCCATCCATGGCCTGTATGCTGTTGGTGAGTAAATTCATAATAACCTGGTTGAGCTTGCTGGGGAAACACTCTAATCCATCAAAATCCCCATAATCTTTCCGGACATTAATCTTGTCCTTGATCTTGTTTTGTAGTAATACCAGGGATGAATCAATTCCCTCATGGATATCATAGAATTGGCACATCTCATCATCGAGCCTTGAAAAACTACGTAGTCCCTTGATGATTTCGCTGGATCGGTGAGCACCCTCTTCAATTCCTTTCAGGAGGCTAAAGATCTCCTTAATCAAAAATGAAAATTCCATTTTTTCCTTCAGGGCCTCGACTTCAGTGAAAAAACCGGCCAGCTTATTGGTACGGATGGCCTCATCGTATTTTTCAATAATTAAAAAAACTTCATCCAGATCTTTTTGCAGTGGAAAAACATTACCACTCACAAAATTGATAGGGTTATTCAGTTCATGTGCAATTCCAGCTGTAAGCACCCCCACAGATGCCATTTTTTCTGATTGGACCAATTGAGACTGAGCCAGTTTCAGGTTCTCCAGAGTAAATTCTAACTCGCGTTTCTGTTTTTTCGAGGTTTCATTTATACAAACAACCTCAGCCCGAAGTTTCTTTATCTCTTCTTTAAGTGATGTTATGTTTTCCTCTTGCATGTTCTAACACTCCTTCCTAAAATGGTCAGTTCACAAAATTACAAATTAATTTGACCATAATTTCCGCTTACTCCTTCGATTTCGCTCCAATTTGACTCATATCCTGTAAGGTGGTAACTTGCAGTAACCAATCTCACCATACCTGCCAGATAACCCTAACAAAGAAACGTGATGTTCAGAAACTATCTTAAACTAACCATCCGGGATCTGAAGTTAAATAAAGGATATTTCATGATTAATCTTCTGGGATTGATTATTGGGATTATCGCGTTTACACTTATCTTATTTTGGATAAAAGCGGAAACTTCCTACGATAAGTTTCATAAGAATGCCAACAACATATACAGGGTGGATTATTTACTTTATGAAGAAGAGGTTCTTGAACAGCATTCCGCAGCAGGGTCGACCGGTATAGGAAGAGAAATAAAGAACTATTTCCCTGAAGTTCTCAATTATGCGCGCTTTTATCGCACGGAAAGCCTGGTAAAATATGAGTTTGAGGATGGAGATGAAGCTGTTAAGGAACGAGACATCCTATATACACAATCCTCATTTTTCGATCTCTTTTCATTCCCTCTGGTAATGGGAAAAGCAGACAGCTCCATTCTGGCTTTAGATCATGCTGTGATCACAGAGGAAACCGCCCGGAAGTATTTCGGCAATGATAATCCCATGGGAAAGATTCTGAAGATTGATGGCGCACAGGATTATGTAATCACAGGGGTCGTTAAATCCATACCTGAAAATTCACATTTTAAGTTTGATATCCTGCTTTCGTATGAGAACCTGATTCAGAGTTCCAGAAGACGCTGGGAGCAAGGGTGGTTAAGCGTAAATGTGTATACTTACATTCTCCTTGCCCCGGGCACAGACGCGGATGCCCTGGAGGCAAAACTGCCACAGATTCCCGAAGACTTTTTAGGTGATTTTATGAAGAGAGCCTTTTTTCTGTTGGAATTTAAGTTGACTAAACTCACCGATATTCATTTGCACTCAACCCTAAGCAATGAACTGGAAGTCAATGGCAACAATCGAAATGTTCAATCCCTTGGGATCATTGCTTTACTTGTATTGCTCATTGCATTTATCAATTACATCAATCTTGCCACTTCCCGATCCGTTGAGAGAGCCCATGAAGTGGGTATCCGCAAAGTAACAGGAGCACAAAAAAAAGATCTGATTCTCCAGTTTTTGACCGAATCCGCAATGTTGAACCTCATAGCCATTCTGGTAAGTTTTGCCGGAGTCTTCCTCTTACTGCCCCTCTTTAAACAGGTCATGCAAAGTCCTTTGCAGATTGATTTTCTAAGCATTATTCTTCTCTTTTTTATCTTGCTTGTATCAGGAACATTTTTCACCGGATCCCTTTCGGCCATATACAGTTCACAGTTTGTTCCAAGTCTTGTTCTAAAGGGGACAATCCCAGGTGGATCGGGAGGATGGATCGCTCGTCTTAAGAATTATCTCGTAGTTTTCCAATTCGCTGTTTCTATCATTCTGATTATCGGTACCATCACCATTTATCGCCAGGTGAATTTTATGCAGAATCATGATCTGGGCTTTACTCCTGAAGGCATAGTGGTAATGGACGGACCAAGGATATTGAAAGCGGATTCATATGAATCCTATTTGAATAACATGGAAGCCTTCAAAAATGATATTAGATCTGTGTCCATGGTCAGCGAAGTTACATCATCAACGAGCGTTCCCGGTACAGAAATCACAAATACTCGAGTCTTTGGCATCCCTGTGGAAGGACGGAATACAGAAAAGGTGATAGATATGTATTATGCTGATAATCATTTCTTTGACGCCTATGGCTTAAGCT
>JAOZUK010000205.1 GCA_029938715.1 Bacteroidales bacterium
GGGATAAATTCAAGCTTGTGGATACGCTTTTCATGATCCATGAGCACTTTGACATCGACGGCATTACGACCTTTGAAATCGGCCACGAAGAAAAAGTGGATGATCTCCATGTCAAAGATGGATTCGGAGTGGTCTATAAATTGTCAGAATACGGCATTCCCGTGCCAGTTGGCCACCCTATAAAAACCTTTACCGAATTAAAAAATTTTACTCCCCCAGTTCCCAGGAGAGAAGATTTGGGCCTTTTAGAGCTTGCAGTTGAACGGTTCAAAGGGCAGAAAGCGACTTTTTGGCTCATGCGGGGCGTTTTCGTCCGTTCCTGGCGGTTGATCGGTATGACAAACTACATGATGAATGTATATACTGATCCTGAATTTCTCCATTTGCTCGCGAAAATGATGGTGGAATTCAGTCTTGCCCAATTGGAGCTACTGGTTGAAGCTGGTCTTGATGTACTGGTCATTGAAGATGATATCGCTATGGACAAGGGGCCCATGATATCCTTGGAACATTTCAAAATATTCATAAATCACTACAACAGGCAGATCGTTGAAAGAGCACATCAAAAAGGGCTTAAAGTGGTTAGGCACTCTGACGGTAACCTCTGGCCCCTTTTGGACGTTCTTCTTGAAACCGGATACGATGGGCTCAATCCTTTGGAGCCTCAGGCTGATATGGCAATGAAAAAGGTAAAAACCTACTGCGGCGATAAAATCTGTCTATTAGGGAACATAGATTGTGTGGATCTTCTACCCAAGGGGAATACAAAGCAGGTTGAGCAGGCCGTCATCCAAACGATTGAAGACGGGGCCGCAGGCGGCGGTTTGATAATTTGCTCTTCAAATTCGTTACATCAAGGGATTAATCCCGAGAACGCCATAGCAATGTTTAAAGCCGTTCGCAAGCACGGTCAATATAAAAAGGCCGTAAATAATGGCAAATAACCAATCCTGGGCTATTTTCTGGTTGCTATTTCTGCTTTACATGTTTGATTACATGGTAATTGTCTCTCATTTTCCATATCTTTCCAATAGTAAGAATCGATATGTCAATCTTCAATGTCAGTATTTTCATTCAAATTAGAGTACTATACCGCAATAGGCAGTAGAATACCTGTTCTACTGCTTGAAAGTAGTCCACAATGATTGAACAACCTGTTCTTGAAACTTTGCGACTTCAGCTTCGCCCTCTCGAGTTATCTGATACGTTGGAAATTCAGAAAGCTGCCGGCATTCGTGAAATCGCTGACACCATGATTTCCTTGCCACATCCCTATCCTGTTGGAGAAGCTGAGCGGTACATTTCCCAAAAGCAGCATGAACGAGAAGCTGGTAGCTCTGTAACCTTCATCATCGAGGAGAAGGTGGAAAAAGGGTTTTGTGGTTTAATTGAGGTGCGCGATATCGATAATGAGCATTCGCAAGGGGAGTTGAGTTTCTGGCTGGCTAAAAAAGCTTGGGGACATGGCTACATGAGTGAAGTGGTTCAAGTCATAGTGCGGTATGGGATTGAGGTGCTCAGTCTGAATCGTCTCTATGCTTATCACATGTTGCGAAATCCCGCTACTGGTCGGGTCCTTGAGAAGAATGGCTTCAAGCAAGAAGGACTGTTACGTCAGCGAGTGCAGAAGTGGGGACAATATGAGGATGTTGCACTAATGGCCATCCTGAGACAAGATTGGCGAGCTATTGTAGGAAACTGAAAGTGTATAACATCGAGCCCTCCGGTGTTCATAAGCTTTTCATTTTGATATGTTAAAATACCCGTTATGCCAAATGAATAAACTAATTCTTAACTTTGATAATGGTCAAATTTCACTGTATAGCTATTAAAATGGATATTATAGAAATTTTCATGTTCTAAAAAATATATCTGGTGAACTTAAAAATACTGCATTGGGGATGAACGAGGAGCTAAACCAGTTTCAAAACCTACAATTTTTTTAATTATTCGTTTAATTCAAATATTATGAGCAAGACAGCATTATTCTACAGCCCGGAAGGCGGAAACGTAAATAGAGTAGCAAATAAGCTAGGAGAAATGATCGGAAATGACAAAGTTGATATAATTCCTGTTAAAGAAGTTGAAAAAGGAGATATACAGAAATATAATAAGATTATTCTTGTTGGTTCTACTGTTGGAGCAGATCATTGGAATAACGAAATTGTTGTAGATGAGTGGACAGAGTTTTTCACGAAGATTATGGAAATTAGTTTTGAGAAAAAAAAGGTTGCTATTGTCGGACTTGGAAACTGTGTTTTATATCCTTCACACTTTGTGGACGGAATGGCAGATCTTTATGAAAGAATCACAAAGCAAAATGCTAAAATATTGGGTTTTGTTGATGCGAAAGATTATGATTTTACAGATTCGGAAGCAGTAAATGATGACGGTTTTTTCTGTGGTTTACCTATTGATGAAGATAATGAAGCGGAACTAACTACTGAAAGATTAGAAAAATGGATTTTCATATTAAAATCTGATTTTGAGTTTTAATAGGTCTATTCACTTTTATTAATTTATAGATTATAAGCTGTAGCTTCAAAAAAACATACGTGATTGGATTAAGATAGAATACATTGAATCATGAATATCTCTTTTCATAAGTCAAATCCAGGATTTTTATGGTATCTATGACCCCCGTTCTATGAAAGATGTATATTTCTGCTTTTCTAACAGGATTTCTATCGGGTTACGACAGTGTAATCCTACTCCACCGTTTTGAAGCAGGAGCGAAGCGGAGCTCGGCAAAGCCAATTATAGGAAGCAATTCGTTGGATGAGGAATATAGGTGATCCCATTTTTGCCGTGGGAGCCCTTTACCTTGGATGGTTCGTTTTCGGGCTGTGAGGAGGCTGGTTTCATGTTAAAAAATGATCGTTATTACGAGCCAGTTTGTAAATTAGCCTATAAAGCACTATTGGCTTATGACTAAACCGGTGGTTATTATTACAGGTGCATCTGGTTTTTTAGGATCTGCAGTATGCATTGATTTGGCGCTCAATTTTACAGTGGTTGCCGTCGATCGCAGGGAGCCTTCTTTGCTGTTAAAGAAAGCTGGTCCTCAGGTCATCTGGCATATTGTCGATATCGCTGACAATCAGGCTATATCGAATATATTCGCACAAACTAAAGATAGCTTCGGGCAAATTGACTTTGTAATTCATTTTGCAGCTTACTACGATTTTGACAATGACTGGGTGGAGGAGTATCAAAGGACAAATGTTACCGGAACAGCAAACATATTGAATGCTTCCAAGCAAGAAGGTGCCAGGCGCCTTATCTTCGCAAGTAGTATGGCAGCCATGGAACCGCCAGAGGGAGGTTCCTTTCTTACTGAGGATAGCCCCACATCTGAGTTTACACCCTATTCGAAGTCGAAATCTATAGGTGAAAAGCTTATAAAGGAAACCGGTGTACAGGTCCCATATACCATCTTAAGAATCGCTGGCGTTTTCTCAGAGTGGTGTGAGCTCCCCCCACTTTATAGTCTTTTCAAACTATGGACCTCAGCATTTCCCCTCGGCTGCATCATTCCTGGTAGGGGAGAGTCAGGTATTCCATATATCCACATCAATGATCTGGTGAGCATTGTGCGAAAGTGTATCCATCTGGATCGCAAACTTGGGCCTTCTAATATCTTCCTGGCCTCTCAACATGGAGCCGTTCTTCACCGGCAACTATTTCCTGCCATCAGATCTGAATCAAGATTTTCAAGGAGTCTCAGACCAATCCACATCACCCGTAAGATTGCGAAATCTGGTGTACAGTTTAGACGTGCACTGGGTGAACTAACCGGCAAGATGCCATATGAACGTCCATGGATGCTTGACTATGTAGATAAACCCTGGACCACAGATACCAGCAGAACAAGAAAAATCCTTGACTGGGATAGTTCGCCAGAACTAAGTATTTTAAAAAAAATCCCAGATATCCAAAGCAATTTCAGAGCGGATCCCAAAGGGTGGGAAATAAGAAACATTAACAGAAACGAGAGACGCTTTGTCTATGCTTCTAGTTGATAAATCTGTGAATTGCTTCATTGGCATTGTCCTGGTAGGTAGTATTCCTCAGATCCGGGAAGATGGAGCTTTGATCTATGACAGGTCCCACAAGTTTTTTCGGTTTACTTGCATAGAATACTCCACTTGTAAAAGACTCATTGTTAATGCCATCGACAAAACGTTTTGCTCCCTTTTCTACTTTATGAACCATGCCCTTAAGAGGTGCCACAATGGGTATCATAATGTATTTAAACATAAACTTTTTACCTGGTGACAGATCATTCATTACGTTGGTTCCGCTGGTAAATCCGGGGCTCACTGTTATAAACCGAATATCTGGATTTTTACGGGCTTCAGAAGACATCCACAGGGCGGCAGTATATTTAATATATCCATAAGCCTGCATGGGATCCGTTTGTTGATCAAAGAAAGAGCCGTCAATTACTTTACTGAATTCCTCTGTTGAAGAAGTATTTAACTCTGGCTGTTTCATTCCCATCTCTTCAACACCCCTGGCACCTTCTGAACCTGCATATAATGCAACTTTATTAAGTTTTTTAGCTTTGATAAGTTCATCCAGCAATACAACATGACCAAGTACATTGGCTGCAAATAGTGAGGTTACACCACTTGAAGTCATTTCCATGGGACTTTTACCACCCATTCCTCCTGCATTCATAATCAATGCATCTACAGGTTCATTCAATCCTGCAACAGCTGATCGTACAGAATCAGGTTTAGATACATCCATAATGACAATTTCAAAAATGGACCTGCCCGTAGAACTTTCAAGTGATTGTTTTGCTTCCTGGGCCTTGGATTGATTTCTGCAAGCAAGATAAATTCGCTCAGTTTCTTTTAATATGGCAAGTTGACGGGCCGACTCTTTTCCCAAACCTCCATTTGCTCCGGTAATTAAAATGCTTTTGTTCATTTTTTCTCGTTTTAGCTCAAAGGCTTCTCATTTTAGCTCAGCCGGTACTCAGAAGGGGATTTTCCGTAGGTGGCGGTGAAATTCCGGTTAAATGTGGCCAGGGAATCGAATCCAACATCATAAGCAATATCAGAAACACGTGAAACATCTGATTTCAATAGTGAAGCAGCTTTTTCAACCTTCTTTCGAACGATGTATTTTTTAGGGCTATCATTAAATGTCTCCTTGAACTTTCTTTTAAACGAGGAGGTGCTCAGGTGACAGAGACGTGCCAATTCATCAAGGGATAAATTGGCATAGATGTTATGTTGAACCGTTGATTTGAACTCAATATTCAGGGGTTTAAAAATAGCGGCCAAAAAGTCCAATTGAGAAGGTGCATCCTGGGATTTTGTCATCAATAAAACAAACTCCTTCAGTTTAGTCTTAATGATACCCTCATCAGCCAGTTCAGGATTATCCAGGAGGATACTGATGCTCTCCTTAAAATTAGATAACAAACGATCTACTTCTATCTGTTTGATATTATAGTTAATGGTATAATTGGATCTGGAGAGGTCAAATTCAAATAGTTCCTCCACAAGGGAAGGGTAGAGGATAACAGCGATCATTTCCACTCCCTCACCATCTTCTCTATTCCTTTTATCAGTTTCAAAGAAGTAGTTTAAGCACTTGGCAAGTATGGTATGGTTCTTATTCAAATTCATATACGCATTCTGAGCGCGTACTGAGACCTCACCTTCATTTACAAATACAAAACAAGCTTCATCTTCGAAATATTCTTTAGGCACTCTGTCGAAATAAGGCATGGATTGCTTGCCAAAGACTATGCGATCCTTATACTTTAAATATTTTTCCTCGTATTTCACTCTCTATCTGATTGTAACCGGAGCATTATTGCAATGCAACATAATAAACATTAAAGGTAGCATTCTTGTTATACTTATTTATACGGAATCTAAATAAAGAATACTTCCTGATTATGAAAAACAACTGGACATTACTTATCGGCTTAATGTTATTCACCAGCGCCTTATCATCTGCACAACCAGGATCGTTGGACGCTAATTTTGATGCGGATGGAAAAGTCATCACTGACATTGCAGGAGGTCCTGATTATGGAAGTTCGATGGCCATACAGCCAGACGGTAAAATTATCGTAGTTGGCTCTTCTTCCAGTAAAATAATGGTTGCTCGCTACTATCCCGATGGCTCCATGGATAATTCTTTTGATCTGGATGGTGTCGTTACGACAGAAATCACTGGTGAAGATTTTGGCTCCTCAGTAGTATTACAGAGCGATGGCAAGATTGTCGTAGCCGGACGTGCATTCGAGAGAATTTGTTTGGTCCGATACAATACAGATGGTAGTCTGGATGACGGCTTTGGTTCGGGAGGTATCGTAGTTAGTGGTTTTGGAGAATTTGCGGGCGGTCGTTGTGTGGTATTACAAGCGGATGGTAAAATCCTGGTTGCCTGTACAGCACTGATTGGTGGAATTGAAAGAAATTTTATAATCTTTCGCTATAATACGGACGGGACACTTGATAATACATTTAGTTTTGACGGTATGGTTACCACCGATTTTAATGGAAAGTACGATAGATCAGTATCCATAAAAGTTCAGGCAGACGAAAAAATAGTGGTTGCCGGATCTTCAGGAGACAACGCTAATAATATGGACAATTCAGATTTTGCAGCAGCCAGGTACAATACAGATGGTACGCTCGATAATTCGTTCGGTAAGAATGGTATGGTGACCACAGATTTTATTGGGGGTAGGGATTTTGCTCATTCGATGGTTCTTCAGCCCGATGGTAAAATACTTCTCAATGGTTTTCATGATGGCAACGGCAGTTATGAATTTGCAACGCTTCGATACAATGTGGACGGCACACTGGATAGTACATTTAACGGTGATGGCAAATTAATAACGAGTCTTGGAATTGGAAATGATTCTGGCAGCGCGATAGCTCTTCAGCCCGATGGAAAGATATTACTTGCAGGATACTCTTATAATGGTGATGGTAGAGATTTTGCTCTGGTTCGAATTAATTCAGAAGGAATATTAGATCTATCATTTGGTAATTTCGGCAAAGTCTTTACAGATTTTGGAGGTGAGGAAACTGTTGGCAAAGAGATCGTAGTGCAGTCCGACGGTAATATTCTGGTTGCGGGATACACTTCTAAAGGGTATCCCGCATACGATATTACATTGGCCAGGTATCTTTCAGGACTAAACATAGGCGTAATCGACTT
>JAOZUK010000558.1 GCA_029938715.1 Bacteroidales bacterium
TGCTTTCTGGTGGGTGATGTCACTTTACTAAAATCCATGTAAGATGCATAGCAGGACAATACTTCACTGGGATCTGGGTTAGAGATGATAATTGCTTTGTACAGATCGTATAGATCTCTACCTTTTTTCCGCTGGTAGAGTGCCCTTAGTTTTGTTCCGAGTAATTCCTCAAGTTTGTATGTTTGAATAGTAGCAGCCCCATTGAACCATCTGGTATCAATAGAGAAAGTATTTTCCTTGTACCCAAGAACTGAGAAATGCTCTCGGCAGTTCACTTCCACTTTTAATCTAAGAGGTACTGGTGTAATATTTTCAGAGTCGAATCGGAATATCAAGGTATTGTTGTTTGCCTTCTGTTTTACTTTCGGTTCACCCAGGAAAGCTAAGGCGGTTCTTAATCCTGTAATTATATCCCTGATAGGTCCTGCCTCCTTCTGGGCCAGATCAATATCTTCTGAATATCTGGGTTGTGGTGAGAGAAATAATTTATGTAAAGCTGTTCCTCCACGAAAAGCTAAATTCTCAGAAAGGTATTTATCCGAATAGATTTCGACCAGTGATCTGCTGATCACCAGATCTTGTTCGATCTGTTCAGCATTTTTCCAGGGAACCACATTTCCCCAGGCTCTGATATCAGTTATTGGTATCATTCGTCAATCTCAATTTCTGTATTAATGATAATTTTCCACTTGGGATCTGTTATATACCCAGTTGTTTTTTTTCCAGTGCTTAATGGTTGACGATAAAAATGTAGATTGAGATCCTTAGATACTTCCCAGAGTTTTTCCGCCAAATGCTCCTCTTTTAAAGAATATTCAAGAATATAGCCGAGTCTCTGAATTGTGGCTACTGAAAATGATTGAACTAACTCAGGTTCAATAAGGTCTGGTTGCATGGTTTCCGCCAACTCATTCAGTACAGTGCTGGTTCTGTTTATGCCGCCAATTCTAGTGCTGTAATAAACCAGGTCAAATGCGGTCAATTCTGGAGTAGAAACTTTTACGTAGCCGGTTTCTATTTTTCGGTTTTTCAGAAATTTTACCGGAATCGTCTTCTTGATTACATAGTTGATTTTTATTCCCTTTTTCCGGGTGGCAAGTTGTTTCGTTGTTGTTATGATAAAGAATTCCTGAGGTTGTTGATGTGCTGCACCATATAATGCGGCTGCACTTAACAGTCCTACATAATATGGTTTTGCGATGAATTCCATAAGATAGTCAATGAATAAAATGGGTGGTAATATTTCCATCGCAGCGTATTCTGCAGGTACAATCAGGTAGAATCCTTTGTAAACCGGTACAACCCGTCCTCTTTGGGACAGTCTTGATAAAGATTGAATTATAGCATGCTCAGATCGTTCAGGAAAGTTAGTGATGAGATCATCGTGACTGAAAGATATTATTCCTCTGGATTGCAATTGCTCTATCCAGGTTAACAGGTAGTTATTTGTTTTGCCACCGCCCATGTGAGTAAAATATACACAAATATATCAAATAAAGATAAATAAGTGAATAAAGTACTCAAAATCTGTTACGATAATTTTCATGCAGTCGGTACCGAAATCCGACACTGTTCGCAAAAGAAATATTTAAAGCAAGTAAAATAAACACCCACATGTAGGTCGAAAAAAGTATAAGGATACTTTTTGGGGCAAACAAAATGCCTATATTTCCAGAATGCAATAACCCTAAGAAACATGATATCAGCCTAATACGATTACAAAGAGTAACAGAACACCTAAATAAGGCAATAGGTTACACTCCGCTACCGACCTCAAGAACTCGTTAACGTCGTGCAAAACAGGGCGTTAGCGATTTTTTTTAGGGCAAGTACTGGGGTCTGATTGAATGCATAAGACCATTCAGCAGGTCCTTCAAGGGTAACAACCTCCGGCTTGGTTACTTCCTCGGGTAACTAGCTATCCAGTAGTTTCTTTTCTACCAACCCTTCTACCAACCCTTCTACCAACTTAAGAAGTTTTATACTGTATTACCCATTTCCCACCTTTATCA
>JAOZUK010000559.1 GCA_029938715.1 Bacteroidales bacterium
CTTCTACTTTGTCTCTGCCTGCTTTTTTGGTTGTTATGACCTTGAAACAGCTGCCACCTCAAGAATATCTCTTTCCTTCTTAAAGGTGTAATAGTTCTACGGCTAAGCAGCAATGTCCGGTTAGGAAATTGCAACACGTATCGTATGGCTTTGTGAGTTGATCTACGGAGTCTCGCAAGCTCGCTTACCTTTCCGCTTTTTACTGAAAATTTCTTGATTTTCAAACATTTTCATATTCAATTTTTATCATGCGAGCTTCTCGCAGATAGCGTAGACTTCGAAGACTGATAAAAATCAAACACGAAAATGTTAAGAGGTAAGGTAAAATGAGAAGGCTGGTTCTCCCACGAGCTATGATATAGTATCATTCTCAGTTAATACTAACGCAGTCATAATGCTGCAAAAAAGGGAGAACCAGCTATGAATACAGTAACAATTGGAATGGATCTTGGCGATAAAAAACATGTTGTATGCATATTAGACGCCGAGGGTAACATGATTGCTGATTCAACTGTTACAAACGACAAAGAGTCAATAAACACCTTTTTCTGTAAATTCAAAGGATCTACAGTTGCCATTGAAGCGAGCACTCACTCACCTTGGATAAGCAGACAGTTAACATTGTTAGGCTGTAATGTGTTGGTCGGAAATCCACGGAAACTACGTGTTATTTGGGACAGTAATGATAAGACGGATAAAAGAGATGCAAAGATGCTGGCACAAATAGCCCGATTTGATTCCAGTCTACTTTACCCTATTACGCATCGCGGTAAAGAAGCTCAAATAGATTTGGAAATTTTGCAGGCCCGGGATAGTCTCGTGAAAAATAGAACAAACCTGGTTAACCATGTACGTGGAAGTGTTAAGGCCCAGGGAGAGCGCCTATCGTCCTGCAGCACAGAAAGTTTCTATAAAAAGGCGGCAGAGTCCATGCCTGATTTTCTAAAAGATACTCTGCTGCCAATAGTAGAAATTATAGGGCAACTCACTGCACAGATAAAAGAATACGACCGACGAATAGAAATCATAAGTAAAGAAAAATATCCTGAAACAGAATTGTTGCGGGCAATAAAAGGAGTTGGCCCACTGACAGCTTTAGCTTTTGTACTCATTCTTGAAAATCCGGAACGATTTGCCAAGAGTCGACAGGTTGGAAGCTTCATTGGATTGACCCCTCGCCGTGATCAATCAGGAGAGGTTGATAAGCAACTTCGAATAACCAAAGCTGGCAATCCTTTTTTACGAAGATTACTGGTTGGTGCAGCGCAGTATATTCTTGGACCTTTTGGTGAGGATTGTGATCTGAAACGTTTTGGCCTTCGATTATCAGCAAGAGGGGGTAAAAATGCAAAGCGTCGTTCTGTAGTCGCAGTGGCCAGAAAACTAGCCGTATTGCTCCACCGCCTTTGGCAGCAGGGTGAGATTTATGAACCACTCTATATTGAACAAAGAAAAAAGCTGGCAAAAGCTGCATAACATGGTGTGAAAAACCCTCAAGGAGAATGTTCCCCTATTAATTATGTTCAGAAATTATGCCAAGATTTAAATGCAATAAACATGGGAGATAACTGCGATGAAGGAACATTCTCCTTGACCGCCTTCCCCACCATGTTGACCGATAGATAATCTTCAAAACGAAAAATGTTATTTTCGTTTTGTGTAATAGAGATAGTTGATACTAATTGAGCTTTCAGGTTTTGCGAGCGAGAACAACTTTTTGAAATAAAGCCCAAATATACGTCCCGTCCGGAAGACTGCGTGTCTACGCTAGATCCGTCATAAGCCTATGACATTAAAGAGATCGAAGGTAAGGTTGCAGCTTCCACGACGGATTTTACAATGCATCGAGCTTATGGCTGAGCTCATTAATGAATGCGAATGGAAGCGTGACGTTATGGGATTATAACAAAAAGTGGTTCGCCACGTCGAACTATTGGTTGACAAGCCTTCTCATGGAAGCGTAGACTTCGAGAAAACTTCATATTCGAGGAATGCAAATTTAATGGAATGA
>JAOZUK010000560.1 GCA_029938715.1 Bacteroidales bacterium
CTCAGATTCCGGATATCGACGGACGAAAATATCCAGCTGAACTGGCGGGATCGCTATACCCCGACGGTATTCCCATCTATTCGGAGGAACAGCTTCCGCGACTCATTGCAGAATTGAATGTAAAAACCTGTATTTTTTCATACAGTGACCTGCCCTACCAGAAGGTGATGCAGAAAAGCGCTGTGGTTAATGCAGCCGGCGCCAATTTTGTCCTCCTGGGAACCAATGATACCATGATTGACAGTAATAAACCGGTTATCGCAGTTTGTGCAGTCAGAACCGGATGCGGGAAGAGCCAAACCTCCAGGCGGGTGATCGAGCATCTGATGGATAAAGGATTAAAGGTTGTTGCCATCAGGCACCCTATGCCCTACGGTGATTTGGTTGCCCAGAAGGTGCAGCGGTTTGCCACCATAGAGGACCTTGCTCATCATAAATGTACCATCGAAGAGATGGAGGAGTACGAGCCTCATGTAGTCAGGGGGAATGTAATTTATGCCGGTGTGGATTACGAAGCTATTGTGCGTGCGGCTGAGAATGATCCGGATGGCTGTGATGTAATATTATGGGATGGGGGAAATAACGATTTTTCATTCTATAAACCCGACCTTACCATTGGAATTGTCGATCCCCACAGAGCTGGCCACGAATTATCCTATTACCCAGGTGAAGTGGTCTTAAGGATATCTGATGTGGTGGTCATTAATAAAATGGATAGTGCCCCACCGGAGGGAGTTCAACTGGTCAGGGAAAACATAGAAAAGGTAAATCCTGATGCGGTGGTAGTCGATGGTGCATCGCCCATCCGGGTAGACCATCCTGAAGTGATCAAGGGAAAAAGGGTACTGGTGATAGAAGATGGGCCAACCCTTACACATGGCGAGATGAAGATCGGAGCAGGTGTGGTAGCCGCCAGGAAATTTGGAGCCAGCGAAATGGTGGATCCAAGGCCATTTACTGTGGGCAGACTTTCAGAAACATTTGAATTATACCCCCAAATCGGGAAACTACTGCCTGCCATGGGCTATGGAGAAGAGCAATTGAGGGACCTGGAATCGACCATTAATAACACCGATTGCGACGCTGTAGTGATTGGAACACCCATCGATTTAAACCGCCTGATCAAAATAAATAAGCCCAATACCAGGGTCTATTACGACCTGCAGGAGATTGGAGAACCTAACCTGAAAGGAGTTCTTGATGAATTTGTACAGAAGCACAAACTGGTGTAAACACCTGATCGCTCCAGTGCTTATTGTTTTGTTGGGATTTTTGTCCTGTAGCCGAACCGGTCAGGAGAAGGTCCAGATCAGTACCAGCATGGGTGAAATTGAAGTTGAGATCTATCCCGGGCTGGCACCTGTAACAGCTAACAACTTTCTCACTCTGGTAGAGGCTGGAACTTATACAAATGCCACCTTTTACAGGGTGGTCCGGATAGATAATCAACCTCACAACCTGGTGAAAATAGAGGTTATTCAGGGAGGGCTTTTTGAGGATGAGGTGATAGACAAATATACTCCCATCGAGCACGAAACCTCAGCAGAAACCGGAATCATGCACACCAATGGGGTGATCTCCATGGCCCGAAATGAACCTGGCACAGCTTCAACAGAGTTTTTCATCTGTATTGGTGATCAGCCATCACTCAATTTCGGCGGGGACCGGAATTCGGATGGACAAGGCTTCGCCGCTTTTGGAAAAGTAACAAAGGGAATGGAAGTGGTTAAGGCCATTCAGGCCCTGTCTGACAAAGATCAGTACCTGGTGGACCAGGTAACCATCAGGGAGATTTCACGAATACAGTGAGCCCTAATTTTGATTCATTTTAGACAAAATTAGATGTAGCTTTGCCTCACCACTTAAGCCATTAACATATATTCGATGAAAAGACTATTGTTGTTAATTGTGCTGAGTGGATTTTTTTTGCCTTCATTTTCGAAACAGGATACTGCCTACGTAAAAAAAACCTATACCGTTGCTGAGGTAAAGGTTCCTCCGGAGGTAGA